>DBWG01000092.1:0-237 GCA_002308635.1 Ruminococcaceae bacterium UBA1244
CAAAGCGACCGCAGGGAGCGATAACGTGAATCGTCCCGTGCGGTCACGCACTGTCTATTAGATACAAAAAAGATGGATTTGTGTTTTGAACGGATGGATTCAAACCCTCGTGAACAATGGAGGATATCAACGTCACGTTTTATTTGTGAAATGCTTATATGCCAAAACACCGATCGGGAGAAAATAGATGCACCATATCAAGAGGGCAATTGTGCCTCCTTTGCCGCTTTCGCTATT
>DBWG01000092.1:296-6507 GCA_002308635.1 Ruminococcaceae bacterium UBA1244
CAGCAAGTATTTCAGCCACTTATCCGCATTACTGTTCGCTTTAATTGATAGTCCAACGAAAAAGGTGGAAAGTGCCATCATCCCGTATCCGAGCAAGTCGTAGTTGAAAAGCAGACCGCCACGTTGATAATCCAGCAGCAGGATTGCCTGCTCTGTCAGAGTTTCCTGCCGGACGCTTGTCGTTTGTGCAAAATAAACCAGAAAAATTAAAACTGCATAAATTGCAGAAAAGACCAATCCTATATTGGCGGACACACGCCGTTCATCGCAACATTCGTTTTGAAAACCAGCTGTCATCATAATATAGCCGATCGGCAAAAACATGCAGACAAGATAGGAGCCAAAAGGATAATCAACGATCATACAGAATGAAAAAAGAAAGACAGATGCGGTAACAATGGCTGAGCCGATCTTTGGTATTAACTTGTTCAAATACGTCACCTTCCATGTAGCTTAATGCTTATTGAGTATACTAACCGTATGATATCAAAAAGCGGCTAATTTCGCAACTATTATTCATTTTTCAGTCTTAAGTCTTCAGTATTCCTTTAGAAAATCCTGTCGGGGAAACTGAAGAATGAAGACTGAAAACTTAAGAATGAAGAATACAAAGCGAAAATCCTGTCACGACAGTGGCAGGATTTTCGCTTTGGTGGAAGCGAGGGGAGTCGAACCCCTGTCCAAAAAGCACTCCCATCGGTTTTCTCCGAGCGC
The DNA here is from genome assembly GCA_002308635.1 of Ruminococcaceae bacterium UBA1244. Taxonomy (GTDB): domain Bacteria; phylum Bacillota; class Clostridia; order Oscillospirales; family Acutalibacteraceae; genus UBA1213. Next base: position 1,011 of record DBWG01000092.1, read on the forward strand.
ATCTGCCGATTTAGGATTCCCCACGCACAGCGTCCGACAGAAGACTCTGTGTTTCGGTAGTCTCTAATGCGTGACGAGAGCCAAGACACTCTCCCGTTCACGTTCACCACTAATCAACGCCCCTATCGGACCGTGGTACTTCCGAAAGGAACGACCGCTGCTAATTAAGCAGCGATGGCAAAAGTTGATCTTTTGTCAGTTATTTTTATGTCTGCGGATTTTATAGCGGTTCCACAGTGCCGCTGCTCGCTTGCCGGTGTTCATACTCCCTGTCGAAACCTTTACGCTCCCATGTATATTATCTGTTTCGCTCCTTCATAGCACGCTCCATATCACGCTTTGCGGTTTTTTCAGCCATATCCGCACGCTTGTCATAGAGCTTTTTGCCTTTGCAAAGTCCAAGCTGGAGCTTGACCCTTGAACCTTTAAAATATAGTGAAATAGGTATCAGCGAATAGCCGTCCTGTTTTACCTGCCCGAAAAGCCGCATGATCTCTCTGCGGTGCATCAGGAGTTTCCTTACTCTCATCGGATCGCGGTTAAAAATATTGCCCTGTTCGTATGGGCTGATGTGCATACCTTTTACAAATATCTCACCGTTTTCTATGGTACACCATGCGTCTTTAAGATTGACTTTTCCTTGTCTGATGGATTTTACCTCAGTACCGAAAAGTTCAATGCCGGTTTCGAAGCTTTCCATGACAAAGTATTCATGATGAGCCTTTTTGTTTTGCGCAATTGTTTTGAGTGATTCCTTTGCCATACTGCTCCTCCCCATATAATAATATGACCAATGATCCCGCATTATGCACAGCGGGATCACTGATCTTTGATTTTTACATTTCAAGTCTGCCGTTTATCGAACGTGTCAGCGTCACCTCATCGGCATAATCAAGATTGCCTCCAACAGGGATCCCGTATGCAAGGCGTGTGACCTTCACCCCAAGCGGTTTTATGAGCTTGGAAATATACATAGCGGTTGCTTCGCCCTCAACGGTTGCATTTGTTGCCATAACGACTTCTTTTACAGAGCCGTCCTCAAGCCTTGGGAGCAATTCTTTTATGCGGATCATATCCGGAAAAACTCCCTTCATAGGCGAGATAACGCCGTGAAGCACATGATAGAGAACGTGAAACTCATGAGTTTTTTCAAGAGCCATAACGTCCCTGAAGCTTTCTACAACGCAGATTATCGACCTGTCACGTCTCGTGTCGGAACAGATATCACAGACATCCTTATCGGTCAGGTTGCAGCATATCTTACAGTAACGGATCTTTTTATGGGCATCAACGATCGCATCAGCGAACTTTTCCGCCTCCTCCTCACTCAAAGATATGACATGATATGCAAGTCTGGCTGCGGTCTTATGACCGATACCGGGAAGCTTCTCAAACTGTTCTGCAAGACGTGAGAATGCCGCAATGTTGTATTCAGACATGATCAGAACAATCCGGGTACATTAAGTCCGCCGGAGATCCTGTCCATAGTTGCAGCCTTTTCGTCTCTTGCCTTTCTGATCGCCTCATTAACAGCAGCGATAACGAGGTCGGAAAGCATATCAATATCTTCGGGGTCAACAACTTCCTTGCTGATCTCCAGTGATTTTATCTCAAGAGCGCCGGTAACAACCGCATTGACCTGACCGCCGCCTGCTGTTGCGGAATATTCCTTTTCATCCAGCTCCTTTGTTGCCTCGTCCATTTCTTCCTGCATTTTCTGAGCCTGACGTGCAAGCTGCTGGATATTCTGGTTTCCGCCGTTGCTATAGCCTTTTGGTAATCTTGCTTTCATTTTTGTATCCTCCGTTTGTGATTGATTATATTTATTTGTCAGAAATTTTTCTGATCAATGATGATTTTATACGGACGATCATTTATTAACTTCCTCGACCGGAACCCCTCCGGCTTTAAGGTCTGAAACAAGCTGCAGAAGGGGATCATCCGGCTTTGCTTCATCCGGATAGGAATATCGTCCGAGTTTGTATTCCTTTCCGGTAACGCGCCTGATCGAATCACGCATCTTATCACGCTGAGCAGGCTTTCTGAGCAGCTCAAAGCAAAGATCGTTCTGTGAATCTACAAGGACATACTTTCCGCTTATATATGCCTTACTGCCCTCAAATCCCATCGCAACAGCCTTTGAATATTTTTTTATATCATCAATAACATCCTGCCACTGGGTCATCGGAACGGCATTTTTTCTGAGGTTCTCCATTTCCTCCGGAGAAGGGCGTTTTACCGGCGGCATACTGACCTGAGAAGGCTTTTTAGCCGGCTCCTCCTTTACAAACAAGGAAGGCTCGCTTCTGAGTGAAGCGACAGTGCTTTCAAGAGCCGATATACGTTCTTCAAGTGCAGAACTGTCGGAAAGCGAACCGCTGCAAAGTCTTACGGCACTCATTTCCATTTCTATCCTTCGGTTCACGCCGTGGAGCATCCTGTCGTGAGCAGACTGCAAAAGGTCGATAGCACCGATTATAAACGGGAGTTTCATCTGTTCCGCCTGCTGTGCAGTCCTGTCAAAGTCAGCCTCCGACATTACGAGAACGCTTCTCGGCTGTTTCATTGCCTTTATGAGCATCATTGCACGGAACTGTTCGATAAGCTCATCGGAAAGACGAGCCATATCCTTTGAGCTTTTGTGAAGCTCATCTATGATATTTATTGCTCCGGCGGTATCCTTTGAAATGATACACCCGATGATATCAAGTATGCTGCTCTTGTCGGCAAGACCTGCTGTCCTGCGGACGATCTCCTCAGTGATATGGTCGGTCTGACCCATAGCCTGATCTAAAAGAGAAAGCGAATCTCTCATTGCACCGTCTGCTATTCCTGCGATAAGCAGTGCGGCATTTTCGTCTATCGTGCAGTTTTCCTGCTGACAAACAAAGTCAAGCCTTGCGGCGATATCCTGCGGCGGGATACGGTGAAAATCGAATCTCTGACACCTTGAAAGGATAGTTGCCGGAAGCTTATGCACCTCTGTCGTGGCAAGAATAAAAATAACATGAGCCGGCGGCTCTTCGAGAGTTTTCAGCAGCGCATTAAAAGCGCCGATGGAGAGCATGTGCACCTCATCTATTATATATACCCTGTATTTTGCGTTTGCGGGAGTGAAATCAGCCTCTTCACGCAGCATACGTATATCGTCAACGCCGTTATTGCTGGCAGCGTCGATCTCAACAACGTCCATGATGCTGCCGTTGTCAATGCCCCTGCATATCTCACATTCGCCGCACGGATCACCGTTGACGGGCGAAAGGCAGTTAACGGCCTTTGCGAGGATCTTTGAACAGGTAGTCTTTCCTGTTCCTCTGGATCCGGTAAAGAGATAGGCATGTGCAAGTCTTCCGGAGACAAGCTCGTTTTTGAGAGTTGCTGTGACCTGCGGCTGACCGATAACATCCGCAAAGACACGGGGTCGATATTTTCTGTACAGCACCCTATACATTAATATTCCCCCTTCAAAATACTCCCTGCGGTCTACATAAAATTTCCCGATCACGCAGAAAAAATAGTCAAGTATACAAAACAGCTAAAAAAAAGAAGACAGCCCGCATAAACGGAGCATCACACCCTTGAATATGCGGTCGAACAGACTAACTGCATCGCACAGTGCAAAACGCTTAATGCTGCTCGGTCCCCCGCCTGACATGGTTCACGGTGTACTGTCGCACAGCGCCTGCCCGATCGCATATTCAAAGGTATGAATCTGTCTTATAGAATCAACAATGCTATTATACTATATCCTATCAAAAAAATCAACTATATTTTTTGTTATTGCAGTAAAATTTTTCAGCGGCAGTAAAAGCTGCCGCCGCTGTTATTTATTCTGCCGGCTGTTTTACGTCCGGAAGGTCATCTGTTTCAGAAACATTGATCCTGAACACCTTTTTTGCGACCGCTCCGGTGCTGTCCATAGCCTTCACGAGTATCCGGTATTTTGTTGCCGCCTTCGGTATCACAACAAACTCTGTCTTTTGCGAAAAGTCACTGACCGTATTCCAGTCCTTCTTTGAAGCTTTTTTGTAAAACACAGCAAAGCTGTAAGGCGGTTCTCCGCCCTCTGCGGAAGCATATACCCTTATCTTTTTTCCTGGTGCGGTATTTTTCCGTGAGACACGGGATGTATTGACAAAATACTCTCCGTCAGCCGCTGCTGCGTCCGGAATACCTTCCTGATCCTCCGTTGATCGATCTTCGGAAACTTTTTCTTCCTGCGGGACAAGAGCTATGATATTGAACGGGATAGTCATTGTTCCGACGAAATTTCCCATAAAATAAAGGATGGCATTTGCCGTACCCGGCTGGACATTGTTTATGTATTCTATCATGTAATCAACGCCCTCCACAAGAGTGGTGCTGCCAAACTTTACAGCCACTTTCATGTAGCACGGTTCGCCTGTATACAAAAACTCGGTGACATCCGCAAAAAAAGAAAGCGAACGTGCCTGAACAGGAGTGATCTCAAAGGTACGTTCTATAACGCCCTTGAACTTTCCTTTTCCGGTAATTACCACATGGGCAGTCCCGACATTGATATTGTCGGTGATATCAACATCAAAATCCGTACCGTCATTAAGGACACGGTCGCCGATATTGAGGGTGAATTTTGGAGTGATAGGATCACCCGTATATATGTATGAATTATTGGACAAGATAAAGACCCCCTACTGAACATCCTCTACATTATACCATATTTCCAAAGAAAAGTCACCCTTTTTTTATTAGTCTGAACCATAAATATCTTACAAAAAAAGCGAAAAATATTTTTACCCGTCTACTATTTGTACAAAAAACAGACCCACGACTGTCAAGTCATGGGTCACAGTTCACAATGTAACGGCTGTTTCAAGTGCAAGTCTTATCATTTCATCAAAGCCATTTTCACGTTCATCAGACGAACAGCTCTCGCCCGTAAGCGGACAGTCTGATATAGTGCATATTGCAAGTGCTTTCTTCCCAAGTCTCGCAGCGTTAAAATAAAGCGCCGCACACTCCATTTCTACAGCAAGCACACCGGCCTTGCGCCACTCTGCAAGCTTGTTTGAGTCATCATAGAACACGTCAGTTGAATATATCTGACCGACGCTGACCCTCTGCCTAAGCTCCTGAGACATCTGAAAGGCTCTGTAGAGAAGAGAAAAGTCCGCTGTTGGTGCAGGAGTTCCGGGAAGACCATACTGAGCCGCAAAATTTGAATTTGTCGCCGCAGACATCGCAAGAACGATCTCACGCAGCTTTACATCGGAGCTTACTGCGCCTGCCGTACCGATGCGGATAATATTTTCAACATCATAAAAGCTGAACAGCTCGTATGAATATATCCCGATGGACGGCATACCCATACCGCTGCCCATAATGGAAACAGGAACTCCTTTATACTTTCCCGTATAGCCCAGCATACCCCTTACGGAAGTCACAAGCTTCGGCTCTTCAAGAAGGTTTTCAGCAGCATACTTTGCCCGGAGAGGGTCTCCCGGCATAAGAACCGTCT
>DBWG01000096.1:0-843 GCA_002308635.1 Ruminococcaceae bacterium UBA1244
TTGTTCTATACGCTGTTCAGCAGTGTCTTTGTGCCGGATCAGCGGGCTTCGGCTATGAAGGATGCCACCACCCGCAATATCAAGGTCATCATTGACTACATCAACGAAAACTATATGAACAATATCACTATCGACGAGCTTGCCGAGACCGTCAATTTAAGCAAACATTACTTCATGCGGTTCTTCAAAAAATATATGGGAATGACCTGTATTGAGTACATAAACGACTACCGGCTCAATATTGCGTCCAATATGCTTCTGACCACAAGATATCAGATCACCGAAGTCGCAGCCAGCATAGGAATAACAAATCTTTCTTACTTCAACAGGATCTTCAAAAAGAAATTCCACATGACACCCAAAGAATACCGTGTAAGTTCAGAACATTCATAACAGAGACCGCCCTTTTTTGGGGCGGTTTTTCTGTATTTATTGACATTTCATTAATAAAAAATTATAATTATAGCAATCAGACTTGATAAGTGCATCAGGTGTTTGGACACTTGTATGTGTGTGACCGCAGCTTGTACGTTAATTTTCGATTTTCAACTTTCAATTTAATGCCGCACTCTGCGTTTTGCTGTTATTATTTTGGATTGCTGCAGTGTTATCAAATATCCGGATGTAATGCACACCGAAAGGAGAATTTATGAAAACGAAAAAATATCTTGCACTTGTATGTGTCCTTTGTATTACTGCATCACTCGCCGGATGCAAAGACGAAAAAAGCGAAAACGATGAAGAAAAAACCTCTTCTGCCGTCACCTCCGATACTATCGTCAGCGATCTGCCGCATGAGCAGGAGGAAGATTCCTCGGAAGCGGTCTATTATGCAAACGGCAC
>DBWG01000096.1:936-45705 GCA_002308635.1 Ruminococcaceae bacterium UBA1244
GAGCCATACGATCCCAAAGATAATTTGAATCTTGTGATGTTAAACGCCCAGAGAACGGCGGTCAGCGGAAAAGATTATTACGGTGTATCAAAGGACGATATGTCCGCTATATATCACTGGACTCTCAAAGAAAAGGATGTTTTAGTACAGGAGCCGCTGATAAAGGCGGAGGATGCAGAACAGGAAGTTAAAAAGATACTTGAAAAAACATCCTATCCCGAAAGGTATGTAAATACTATGATGGACACGGACAGGGAAGAAGGAGAAGAAGAGCTTCTGAAGGAATATTATTCTTCCGCAGCCTTCTGTGCAATATCAATGATATATTATCAGGTCGACGGCGGCGACGGTTATATCTACGGTACGATAAGACTGAATCAGACAACAGACTACAATTATTTTTACCCGCTCGATTCTCTGCTTGTGCGCTATGCAAAGGACGGCAGCAAATATGAGATAATGGACGGCATTTCCGCATCGGCAATGACGATGAGCGAAGGCTGTATTTATTACTACGACAGCGGAAAGCAGGGAAGCGGCGAAGAGAGTGATTTTGATGCCGGACGCAGAGGTATCTACAAAATAAAGCCGGACGGCAGCGGCAAGGAAAAGCTTTTGGATATAAATATAACTTTCAGTGAGGAAAACTATCTCAAGGCTCTCAACGCTGTCAGAAAACTCATAATAAAAAACGGTACTATTTATTATATGGGTATGTCGCAGGATTATCTCTATGACATTTACAAACTCAGCACAGACGGCGGCACACCTGAGAAGATATCTGAAAAACATGCCGTTATCTATACCGTCAACAGCACGGGCGATACTCTTGCCTACGGCGGGTACATCTCCTACGGCAGCGGTCTTGTCACTGAAAGCAGCGTTCCTCCTTCAGATACTTCTATAAAGCTGATCGTAAAGGATCTGTCCGACGGTTCCGAGAGGACAGTAAAACTTGATGATCCCGATTATAAAGTTGCCTCAGGAAGCGGCAGCGTTGATATAAGTATTATCGGAGATTATCTCTATGTGATGTCCTCTGATTATACCATGCCCTTTATCGAAATCAATGAGGGCAGTACATACCGGTTCATTGACGGAACTCCCGGAAGTACGGTCAAAGGGAACGACATGGATTTTGTGATCTATTCAAAAAGACATTCCGGTGAACGTGTCAGCATGGTGACCGGCGTTTCGGAGAAAATGTACTGCTACTCTCTGAGCAGATTGGAAGAGGACGATTTCGGAGACTACAAAATAGTATACAGAGAGCCTTACAAGGTCGTTTGGAAGAACACCAGAGAAATAAAGTCAATGCTCGAAAACAGATCCGGTGAGACCGGATAAGGAAGCTGCACAAAAGAGAGAAAGCAAAAGGAAGGCTTGATTATGTTATGGATATCATATACTATCATTATTGCTGCGTCTGTCTGCGGATGGGCAGGGATAATGCTTATTGTTTATGGGGCACGGGTGCCTGTTGAAAAGCAGACCATCGGAAAGAAGTTCATGGTGGACTACTCCGGCGGCATGGAACAATACAAGGGCGCAAAACGGTGCTACAGTGCGGGCGCAAGAGTCGTTCTTTATTACAGCCTTATCGCAACGGACACGGTCTATGACTTTTATCTTGACGGGGAAAATCTCAACTATGATTACGATGAAAAAAACGGCTTTATCCTGTCATTTACGATGCCGCCGCACAACGTAAAGCTCGAACTCAGACAAAAGAACATTTCCGTTTGCGAATAAAAAAATTCCCGCTGCAAGCCTTGTGACCTGCAGCGGGATATCTGTATTCGGGGATATATATTTTTTATCTTACGGATACCTTACAAAGGGCTGATTTGCCGTTGTAGGTCTTTACACGGACATAAGCAACGCCTGTTTTGAGTGCCTTTACAAGTCCGTTTGATTCAACGGCGATGATCTTGTCGTTGCTGACATTGTAGGTGATGCTGCCTGATGAAGTGCCGTTGGGGAGCTTTGCGGTAAGAACAGTTGCTTCACCCTTTTTGAGGACGATGTCTGTTTTGCTGAGAGTTATTGATGTCGGAGCCTTCTGAACTTCAAGAGCGCAGGTTGTGACCATGCCGTTGTAGGTCTTTGCTTTAAGGACTACCTTGCCTGTTTTGTGGGTGGTGATAACGCCTGTAACGGGGTTTATCTCAGCAACTTTTGGGTTGCTTGAAGTGTAGGTAACGCTGTAAACGCCGCTCTTGCCGTTTATTCTGCAGTATGCTCTCGAAGACTCTCCGAGACCGAGTGAAAGCTTTCCTTTTGTAAAGGTGAGTGTTTTCGGTGCAGAATCTACCTTGATAGTGCAGAGTGCGGTCTTGCCGTTGTTGAGAGAAGCCTTAACGACTGCAGTGCCTGTGCGGTTTGCTTTTATCGTTCCGTCCTGACTTACAGTAAGAACATCATGGTTCGAGGATGTCCATTTTACTTTAGCGCCTGTGGCTGAGAGGATAGCTTTAAGCATTGCGGTCTGACCTTCGCCGAGAGTGAGCTTGTTTGTGTCGAACTTGATGGTCACCTCAGGGAGCTTTACGTTGATGTCCTTGGTAAAGCTGATGCTCTCAGTAAGATTTACCTTAACGGTACATTTTCCGACGCAGTTTGCTGTAATCGCACCGTTTGTGATCTTTACTACCTTCTTGCTGCCTGCGGTGACTTCGATGCTCATTCCGGGGAAGAACTTTGAGTAGTATGTCGGGAAGGTGTAGGAATTGCCCTTTTCAAGTACTATGGGGCTGCCGTCAAAGGGGATAGTGAGTGTCTGTGTATTGTCGTTGACGATCTCGGTCTCAGCCGAAACGCTCACTGCCGCTGCTGAGGACGATACTGCTATTGTACAGCAGGTAAGGATAAGTGCCAATATTTTTCTGAAGCTTCTTTTCATAAGAATTCCTCCTGATATATTTGTTATGTATATATTTTAATACCGAAAGAGCCGACAGTTAATATACAAATCGCTGATTTTGTATAATTTTTCTGATAATATAAGAAAATATTGCTATTTTGACCAATATTTTCTGTCGAGGCTGCGGAACTGCACCGCTTCAAAAAGGTGATTCTGTTCGATCACCTCAGAACCCGCCATATCTGCGATAGTCCTCGACACTTTAAGTATCTTGCTGTAAGCCCTTGCGGAAAGTCCGAGACGCTCAAAAGAATTTTGTATCACTGCTTTTGCCCTGTCGCTCATGGCACATACAGTGCTTATCATAGACGGAGTTATCCTTGCGTTGCAGGTGATCTCCGTACCCTTGTAGCGCTCGTTCTGGATGCTCCTCGCACGGTCAACACGTTTTTTGATATCCTGAGATGTCTCCGACTTGTCTGAGGATGCAAGGGATTCAAAATCCAACGGCGGCACTTCCACATGAATGTCAAATCTGTCAAGGAGCGGGCCGGACACCTTTGAAAGGTACTTTAAAACCGTCTGCTTTGAACAGGTACATTCCTTTGTGGGATGTCCGAAATAGCCGCAGGGACACGGGTTCATAGCCGCAACGAGCATTACCGAACACGGATAAGTAAGGCTTGCGTTGACACGGGAGATAGTGACGGTACCGTTTTCAAGCGGCTGGCGGAGAATCTCCATTGCGGTGCGGCTGAATTCCGGCAGCTCGTCAAGGAACAGCACACCGTTATGTGCGAGAGAGATCTCACCGGGATGCGGAACTGTACCTCCGCCGGAAAGTCCCGCAGGCGAGACGGTATGGTGAGGCGAGCGGAAAGGTCTGCGTGTGACGAGCGGAGAATCATTCGGGAGTATGCCGGCAACGGAATGTATCTTAGTGGTGTCAAGCATCTCCTCAAAGGTCATATCCGGAAGTATTGTCGGAAGGCGGTTTGCGAGCATACTTTTTCCTGTTCCGGGACTGCCGATGAAGAGGATATTGTGTCCTCCGGCAGCGGCGATCTCAAGCGCCCTTTTTGCAAGTCTCTGCCCCTTTACGTCCGAGAAATCCACAGGGTATTCCATGTCCTTTGCTGTCGGGATGATCCTTTCGGCAGGAGGGATGAGCTTTCTTCCTCTCAGGTGCATGACAAGACTTGTTATCCTGTCCACAGGGATAACGTCAATGCCTTCGACAACGGCTCCTTCGGCGGCATTTTCGGACGGAACATAGAATTTTTTAATGCCGTTTTTCTTTGCCTGAATTGCCATCGGGAGTACACCGTTTACGGGACGTACCTCACCGCTGAGAGAAAGCTCACCGACGAATGCGGAATCCTTCAGGTCACAGCTTAACGCACCGATAGAATACAGTATCGACACGAGTATCGGAAGATCATATACAGCACCTGTTTTTTTTATGTCGGCGGGCGCAAGGTTGATGATTATTCTCATCAGCGGAAACTCAAAACCGCTGTTTCTTATAGCCGAGCGAACCCTGTCACGGGATTCCTTTACGGATGTGTCGGGCAGACCGACGATATCGAAGGACTGCATTCCTTTTGATATATCGGTCTCAACACCGACCTCAAAGGCATCCATTCCGAACAGTCCCATACTTTTAACTTCAACGACCATGACCGAAGCCCCTTTACTATTGCGATCCAAAATAATAACAGCCAAATTGCGGAGTGCGAAGAGTGGAGAGTGGAGTTAAATTGGATTGCTATATTTCTACTGACAATATTATATATCCAAAACAGCAATATTACAATAATCATTTATGCTGATACGTTTTTTCCGGCATAATCGACAAAGATATGTCTCAAAAACCAACACAAGTCACAAAGAGGCTTTCTCTCTTTTTTGTCTATTGCACATCCGGTTTACAAGGACGGCTTCAAAAATGCTGTACGATTTTTTTGAGTTGGGAAGAAGCACTCTCCGCAATAAGGATGAGCTTATGGCGGTACTGCTCGGCAGAAGTGCGGACGGTATTTTTGTTGTTGATTCGGTAAGGGAGATCAGCCCTGAATATGCTGACGAGACCTCCGCCGTATTCTCACACGGAAGCCTTGATTCAGCTCTCGGAATCCTTTCCGAAGCACGTAAGACTGCGCCGGAAACTGACGTTGTCGGTTTTGTCCACAGCCATCCCAATGAGCTTGAAACAGTCCTGAGCGTTTCGGATGTTGACCTTCACAGGTATCTCCTTGATGAACTCGGAATTTCGCTTTCGCTGCTCGTCAATCCCCAGAAAAGACGGCTCAAAGCATATTACGGTCACGGTCTCGACACCGCAGAGGTGCTTTTTTTAGGAACAGGCATGGAAAACTCACTTTGGCTGATCGAAAACTGACTGCCGCTGTTTTTGGTGTGGCTCGTTTTGGAAGAACTGAAATTTTTATACAGTAATGTTTGAATAAAAGATAAAAATATATTGACTAATTCCCAAAAATAGTGTATGATGTATATTATAGTCGTGGTGAGGTGTTGTGATGCTCGAAAAAGATCTGTTTTACGGTGCTTCCGATGACAGCGATGTTCAGTTGGTCAGACGTTTCAGAGAAGGCGACCAGTCTGCGTTCTATCAGCTTGCCAGCCGATTCTTTCTTCTGCTCAAAAAGAAGGCCGCCGCTTATTCCCGGAACGCTCAGGACAGCGATGACCTTGTTCAGGAAGGTCTTATCGGTCTTCATAAAGCGGCTCTGACATTCGATGAAAGCGGTACGGCGTCATTCAGGACTTATGCCGATGTCTGCATCCGCAACAGGATGATATCTTCTCTCAGACAGAGCCGTTCCGCAAGCGAAAGGCTCAGCGGAACGGCTGTCTCTATGGAAGAGGCCGAAAGGCTTGAATCTCCGCCGGAGTCCGATCCGCTCAATGCCGTTATCGTAAATGAAGAACTGCAGGCGCTTGAAGACTATCTCAGAGAACAGCTCTCTCCCGCAGAGAGCAGGGTGCTTGATCTCTACCTTTCGGGTCTCAGCTATGATGAGATCGCAGAGCGTCTCGGGATAACAAGAAAATCCTGCGACAATGCGATGCAGAGAATAAGAAAAAAACTCAGACAGCGATACTGACAAACTGCCGCTGCGCAGGAACGCAGCGTATATATGCCCGTGTAGCTTATTTCAGGAGAGCGTTGACTTTTAGAAAAATCAAAGGTGGCGGTGCAATTCCGTCCGGGGCGAAATCTATTATAATACCAAAGCGAGGTAAAACAAATGTACGAGGATAAGACTCTCATCTGCAAGGAATGCGGCGCTGAATTCGTTTTCACAGCCGGCGAACAGGAATTTTATGCATCAAAGGGCTTTGAAAATGAGCCGCAGAGATGCAAGGCTTGCCGTGACGCAAGAAAGAACGCTCAGAAGCCTGAGCGTGAGATGTACACAGCAGTATGTGCTGCATGCGGTAATGAAGCAAGAGTACCCTTCAAGCCGCGTGAGGATCGCCCTGTTTATTGCAGCGAGTGCTTTGCTAAGATGAGGGAAGAGCAGGAGTAATTCCTTATATCTTGACATCCGAAGAGCGTCCCGTTTTTGCGGGGCGCTTTTTTCCTGTCCGAAAAACACAGCCGTGCTTCTGCCGGAAACCGCAGAGGCACGGCTTTTTATTGCTCATCATCTCTGACCTCAGTGCGCACAAAATTCTGATATAGTGGTGATAAAACTATTGAATTAATCATAAAAAAATGTTATTATATAGAATCATATAAAAATTCGGGCGGTGAAGAAATGAAAAAATGGATAAGACCGGAACTCGACAGAAAAATAGTCAGGGAGATCGCAGAGCAGTATGATATCCCGGTCTTTACCGCCATGCTCCTGACAATCAGGGGCATAACCGATAAGGACAGTATAGAAAGATACTTTGATATGAGCGGAAAGCTCGGCGACCCGTTCAGCATCAAGGACATGGACAAGGCTGTGAAAAGGATAAAAACGGCAGTCATGCTGGGACAGAAAATATGCGTCTACGGAGATTATGACTGTGACGGCGTAACATCTGCCGCTTTGCTTTATTCATATCTCCAATCGGCTGCTGCGGATGTGATATGCTATATCCCCGACAGGAACTCGGAAGGCTACGGTATGAACACCGGCGCTGTCGATAAGCTGAAGGAACAGGGCGTTGAGCTGATAGTTACCGTCGATAACGGTATATCTGCGATAGACGAGATATTCTATGCCGGAAAGCTCGGCATAGACGTTGTTGTTACCGATCACCACAAGCCCCGTGAGGTGCTGCCGAATGCCGCAGCAGTCGTTGACCCTCACAGACCTGACGATACATCAGGATTCAAGGATTACTGCGGAGCAGGACTTGCACTCATGCTTGCGGCAGCTCTTGAAGGCGATGATTTTATTATAACAGAGAACTATTCCGATCTTGCCGCATTCGGTACGATAGCCGACCTCGTGCCTCTCTGCGGAGAAAACCGTATGATAGTAAAGACGGGGCTTCTCCACATCCGCAACAGTGAACGTCAGGGAATAGTGAGCCTTATAGAACAGGCTCAGATCGACAAGATAAATGCCGGAAACGTTGCTTTCAAGCTTGCGCCCCGCATAAACGCCGCAGGCCGTCTCGGTTCTCCTTATGACGCTCTGGAGCTTCTTCTCACTGAGGACGAGGATACCGCAGGAAGGATCGCCGCAGAGCTTGGCGCACTCAATACGGAGCGTCAGTCCATCGAAAACAGGATATTTGAAGAGATAGTCCGGATGCTCGAAAAGGATCCCGAACTGTCATATTACCGTGTGCTGGTAGTTTCATCTGCCGGCTGGAATCCGGGCGTTATCGGTATCGCAGCCTCTAAGGTGACAGAAAAATATGGAAAGCCCTGCATCATAATCAGCGAGGACGGCGATGTCTGCAAGGCTTCCGCAAGGAGCATACCGGAGTTTTCGATCGTTGACGCAATATTTGCCTGTTCGGAACTGCTCGAAAAATTCGGCGGTCATCCGATGGCGGCAGGTCTCAGCATAAAAAAAGAGAGAATAAATGATTTCAGAAAAATGATAAACGACTATGCGGACGCTCTTCCCGAAATGCCGCTCATGCCGGTGAAGATCGACTGCAACCTTAACCCGGATACCATAGTCATAGACATGGTACACCAGCTCCGGGCATTTGAGCCGTTTGGCTATGGCAATCCGAAGCCGGTCTTCGGCATAACTAACATGAAGCTGGAAAAAATTATGCCTCTCTCCGGCGGCAAGCACCTGAAGCTCATAGTATCACGGGGAAAATCAAGACTCAGCCTTGTAAGATTTTCCGTAACGCCGGAGGAGTTCCCTTATCCCGAAGGATGTACTCTTGACTTTGCGGTAATGATAGATGTAAGCATCTATCAGCAGAAGGAATACCTTTCACTTGTTGTTAAGGAGATCATTCCGTCAGGCTTTGACGCCGAAAAGGAAATGAAGGAAGTACAGCTTTACGAGCAGTACCTCAGAGGGATAATAAGTCCTGATCTGTCGGATAAATACCCGACCCGTGAAGAATTTGCGGCGGTATATCTTTACATTAAAAAGAATCCATACAAGCTTTATACGATAGATTCCGTTCTTACATCACTTTCCCCTTTGCGGTTGGGGGCATTCAAACTGCTTGCGATACTCGATATTCTTAAAGAGCTGAGGCTCATCAGCTATTCCCGAAGCGCAGACGAGCTGACCGTCAGTATCTGTGCCGGAGCAGGAAAAGCCGATCTCCAAAGCTCAGGAATATACAAAAGATTAAAGGAGGATACAGATTATGCCGGAAAGAAATCTTAAATACTATCAGGACTACCACGAACTTGTTGAACTGATGAAAAAGGCGGACCACAGCTATGACTTTGACCTGATCGAAAAGGCATATAATTTTGCCGAAGAAAAACACGGAGACCAGAGAAGAGCATCCGGAATACCGTATATCCTTCACCCGACTTCCGTTGCCTGCATACTTGCGGAGCTGGGAATGGATTCCGCATCCATAGCGGCGGCGCTTCTTCACGATGTTGTTGAGGACACCCCCGTAACGCTTGATGATGTAACTCACCTTTTCGGAAAAGAGATCGCAGAGCTGATCGACGGCGTAACAAAGTTGGGAAAGATACCGTACTCTTCGAGAGAGGAACAGCAGGCAGAAAATATCCGCAAAATGCTCATCGCAATGTCCAATGACATAAGGGTCATAATCATAAAGCTTGCCGACAGACTTCACAATATGCGTACACTCGAATGTATGAAGGAACAGCACCGCCGTGACAAGGCGCTTGAAGTCATGGAGGTATACGCTCCCATAGCTCACCGACTTGGTATCAGAGCGATAAAGGAAGAGCTTGAAGACCTCTCCATCCGCTACCTTGACCCGATAGGCTACACCGAGATCGAACACCAGCTTGAAAAGCGAAGCAAGGACAGACTGAACTTTGTTGCCGAAATAAAACAGGCAATATATGACCGCCTTAAAAATGAGATCAATAACGTATATATTTCCGGACGTGTAAAGAGTATCCACGGCATCTACAAAAAGACCTTTATGAAGGGCAAGACCATGGATCAGATATTCGATATCTTTGCCGTCAGAGTAATAGTCGATAGTGTTGCCGACTGCTATAATGTCCTCGGCATCGTACACGATATGTACAAGCCTCTCCCGAACCGCTTCAAGGACTATATCTCCACTCCGAAGCCGAATATGTACCAGTCGCTCCACACCACCGTTATCGGAAAAGAGGGCATACCCTTTGAGATACAGATACGCACATGGGAAATGCACTACACCGCTGAATACGGTATCGCCGCACACTGGAAATACAAAGAGGGCATCACAAAGAAGGATTCCCTTGACGAGCGCCTTGCATGGATACGCAAAATGCTGGAGAACCAGAGCGACAATGATTCCACCGATATCGTCCGCACCATAAAAATGGACCTTGTTCCGGAGGAAGTGTTCATATTCACTCCAAAGGGCGATGTTATCAATCTTCCTATGGGTGCTACCGTCATAGATGTTGCCTATGCGATACACAGCGGAGTCGGCAACAGGATGATCGGCGCAAAGGTAGACAAGCGTATCGTTCCGATAGACTATAAAGTAAAAACAGGCGAGATCGTTGAGATAATCACCACCAAGGAAGAAGGCGGTCCAAAGCGTGACTGGCTCAACATCGTAAAGACCAGCGAAGCAAGAAGCAAGATACGCCTTTGGTTCAAGCGTGAAAAACGTGACGAAAATATCGTTGAAGGCAGGACACAGCTTGAAACGGAGTTCCGCCGCCTGAATATACACATTCCTGAGAAGGAGCTTGAAGATTTCCTTGCCGACACCATCCGCAAACAGAACTGCAATTCCCTCGAGGACTTTTACGCATCTATCGGCTACGGCGGAGTACAGCTCTGGAGGATACTCCCGAAGCTCAAAGAGGAATACATCAAAAAATACACCGAAACCGAGCCTGCACCCGTTGTTATAAAAGAGCCTGTCCGCAGGAAGATCAGCGGAGGCGTTCACATTGAAGGAATAGATGACTGTCTCGTAAAATATTCACGCTGCTGCAATCCTCTTCCGGGTGATGACATAATCGGCTTCATAACAAGGGGCTACGGTGTTTCCATTCACAAGCGCACCTGTTCAAACGTGCCGAAGGATCTTGCCGAATGTTCGGAACCCGAAAGATGGGTAAAAGCGGAATGGGCAGATCAGATCACAAACGAGACCTTCCAGTCCACACTTCAGATCACAGCCGCCGACAGGACGGGTCTTCTTGCCGACATCACCAACCAGCTTTCTGCTCTTCACCTGTTCATACATTCCCTCAATTCAAGAGAGGTCAAGAACGGCATGGCATTTATTGAAGTTTCCATCACCGTCAACAGCATCAACCATCTCAAAATGGTCATAAGCCGTCTCAGCGGCATAAACGGCATCGTTTCTATAGGAAGAACATAAGTATTGAACAGTTGAAAATGGAAAGTTTTTGACAGGAAGGATAAAATGAAAGCAGTAATACAAAGAGTTACGGAATGTTCCGTCACAGTTGAAGGGAAAATTACAGGACAGATCAAAGACGGTTTCCTGATACTGCTCGGCGTGGAACAGGAGGATACAAAAATACAGGCGGAAAAGCTTTCCGCCAAGATCGCAGGACTGCGCATCTTCACTGACGAGAATGACAAAATGAACCTCTCTCTTGCCGATATCGGCGGAGGGGTTCTTGTCGTGTCTAATTTTACTCTCTGCGCAAACTGCCGCAAGGGAAGGAGACCTAACTTTGAAGCCGCCGCCAGACCTGAGACCGCCGAACCGCTGTATGAATATTTCTGTGAGTGTATGCACAAAAACGGTATAGAAACAGTGGAAAGAGGTATTTTCGGTGCAGATATGAAGGTGTCGCTTCTTAATGACGGCCCCGTTACACTCGTGATAGATACAAAAGACCTTGCATAAAAAACGAAAGAGGAAAGAACCATGATAAAAACAGAATGTTATCCGCTCGGGGTGTTGGCGGCAAACTGCTATTTTGTATATGATGCCGAAAACGGTGTCTCTCTGCTTATTGACCCCGGAACACTGTCTGACAGGCTTGAACAGAGAATAAACGAGTTCGGCGCTGACAAGCTCAAATACATACTTCTTACTCACGGTCATTTTGACCATATCGGAGGAGCCGCATATTTCAAAAGAAAATTTCCGGAGGCTGAGATAGTCATTGGTGAGGACGAGGCTGAATTCACAACAAATCCAAGACTCAGTCTCGGTGATTTCTTTGACCTTGAGATCGAATGTTTCAAGCCGGATATTCTCGTAAACGAGGGCGATGAACTGCCTTTCGGAAAGGAAAAAATTTCCGTTCTGTCCACTCCCGGACATACAAAGGGCGGTGTGTGCTATATCATCGGCGGCAGCATATATACGGGAGATACCCTTATCAGCGGCACTACCGGAAGAACCGACTTCCCGACAGGAAGCGTCCGCCAGATGTACGACTCTATGGCAAAGCTTGCGTCAATACCCGATGACCTTGCAGTATACTGCGGTCACGGCGAAAGCTCTACCCTTGAGTACGAAAAAATATACAATGTCTTTATGAGGAAATTTGAATCATGACGATCTATATTGACCATCAGTTCCACTATGAATCCGAAAACTTAGTCCGGCTGTTTTTCCCTAACGACAAAATAACCGTTGTACATGAGATACCGGAAGAAAAGGAAATACCTTATATCGTTTCGTCGATAAAATCCGGAGAGAATGAAACGTATATTTCGATAATGCTGCAAACGGAGGACTTTTCAGCGCATGACGAAAAAACTCTGACAAACGTGAAGGATGATTTTGAAAAAACTGTCGAAAGAGAGATGGCTGTCTGCCTTTACGGACTGCTCACAAAGCTGACAGGAAAGATACAGCCCTGGGGAATACTCACAGGAGTGCGCCCGATAAAGCTTTTCAGGCGGCTCTGTGAACAGGGCGGTGAGGACTATGCAAAGGATTATTTCCGGAGCAGGCTTCTTGTGTCCGAAGAAAAGACGGCTCTCAGTGCCGTGACGGAAAAGTACGAAAAGAAAATACTTTCACTCAGCAGACCGAGATCATTCAGTCTGTATGTTTCCATACCGTTTTGTCCGTCAAGGTGTTCGTACTGCTCGTTTGTGTCCCAGTCCATAGAAAGCGCAAAAAAGCTGATAGAGCCTTATGTGGAGCTTTTGTGCAGGGAAATTGAAGAGACGGCGGAGATATCAAAGGAGTGCGGGCTTGTTTTGGAGAGCGTTTATATCGGCGGAGGAACGCCAACAACTCTCAGCGCCGTACAGATGAAAAAACTGCTCGATACCATAAGAAACAGCTTTGATATGACCACCTGCCGTGAATTCACGGTCGAAGCCGGACGGCCTGATACTATCGACAGCGAAAAACTATCCGCCATACTCGAAGGAGGCGCCGACAGGATAAGCATAAATCCCCAGACACTCAATGATTCCGTTCTCGAGGTTATAGGAAGAAAACATACCTCGGCTCAGACGCTCGAAGCGTTTGAACTGGCAAGAAAAGCAGGATTCAGACATATCAATATGGATCTGATAGCGGGACTGCCGACAGAGAGCGTTGAAAGCTTTGTTTCCACCCTTGACAGGATATGTGAGATTGACCCTGAGAGCATTACAGTACATACGCTTGCGATGAAGCGCTCATCACGGCTGACGCTTCAGGGAACAAAGACCGATACCGAAAAAGAGCCGCCTGCCGCTCAGATGCTCAGATATGCGGAAAAGAAGCTCGCCGAAAGCGGATATCATCCATACTACCTCTACCGCCAGACACGCATGGAAGGCAATCTTGAAAACGTCGGCTGGTCAAAAGAGGGCTTTGACGGTCTGTATAACGTCTTTGTGATGGACGAAACACATACTATACTCGGCTGCGGTGCGGGAGCGGTCACAAAACTCAAAAAGCCCGCTTCAGAGTCGCTTGAACGAATATTTAACTACAAATACCCGTATGAATATATAGGCGGCTTTGAAGAAATGCTCCGCAGAAAGGAAAGGGTGAAGTCATTCTATGCTGAACTGGCTGAATACATATCGCAGATATGCCTGTGATATTGAACGGATAAACCTTGAAGCAAAGACGAATGCAAAGGATCTTATCCTGACCGCTGAAAAAATATTTCACAGCGATATCAGGCTCATTGTGGACAGGATAATGGCGATACCTGTAAAGCACCATATAGTTTTTCTTTCCGGTCCGTCAAGCAGCGGAAAGACCACCACCGGAAAAAAGCTCGCAGAAGAATTTGAACGCAGGGGCTGTCATTCAATACTTGTTTCTATGGACGATTTTTATCTCGGCAAGGAAAAGATACGCATACTCCCGGACGGAAAGTATGATTTTGAATCCGTCGAAGCACTCGACATCCCGCTGATGAAAAAATGCGTTGAGCAGATCGCAGAAACAGGAGAGTGCGACATCCCTGTATATGATTTTCACAACAGCCGCCGCAGCGGAAAGACACGCAGGATAAAATTAGAGGACGATTCCGTTGTGATAATCGAGGGCATCCATGCGCTCAATCCGATCTTTGACAGCACTATTCCCCGTGAATACGTCAGCAAGGTATATGTGAGCGTGAAACAGGGAATAAAAGATAATGAGGACTACGTTCTCACAAACCGTGAACTGCGTCTTATCAGGAGGATCATCCGTGACAACAGCTACAGGAACGCAAGTCCCGAAGAGATAATAAATATGTGGGGCGATGTTGTGGACGGCGAAATGAAAAATATCAGACCATACCGCTACAACAGCGACTTTACGCTGAATACCATCCACATCTATGAGCCGTGCATTATGAAGGAACGTGTGATAAAACTGCTGTCAGGAGTCGATGCAGACACTCCTGCCGGAAAGACCGCAGCACACCTCATAAGCTCGCTTGAAAGATTTGAGGGCATTGATCCCGCTCTTGTGCCGGAGAATTCACTCATCAGGGAATTTATCGGCGGCGGCAGCTACGTATATTAAAAAAACCGTCAAATAATCACCGCTTGGGTATTGCAGTATCAGTTCTAAGGTGATATAATGACTTATTGTCTGAACTATTGAGATTGACAGGAGGATATGTTTATGAGCGTAATGGAAGACGTTATTCTTAACGCAAAGACAGCTGTTGGTTCTGTCGGAAGGAAAGCCGGAGAGGTCATCGACCGCTCAAAGCTCAGGATAGCTGCTGTTGATATAAAGTCTGAACTTTCAGGCAAGTACCGTATGCTTGGAAGGCTTTATTATGAGTCCGAAACTACCGGAAAAAAATATGACGAGTCAATAAAAAAGCTTATTGAGACCATAACCGACCTTAATGAACAGCTTGCAGCCGTAAAAGAGGCGATCGCAGGCTCAGAAAAGAAGATCAGGTGTCCCGAATGTTCCGAATACAACCAGAAGGGTGCTGTGTTCTGCAGCAAGTGCGGGGCAAAGCTTTCTTCCGCAAAGCCGCCGTATGAAGACGACCAGACACAGGAGGAGCTTCTTGACTTTGCAGAGGAGATCGCAGACGAGGATATTGATATCTGAGACATCATGATTTTGGAAGGGATGTGCTTTAGTGTCAGGAAAAAAACAGGGGAGAAAATCCCAGAGCTTTCTTAAAGGTGCGATGGTTCTTGGCTCCAGCATGATAATCGTCAAGCTGATGGGCATGATATATAAGATACTTCTCTCAAATCAGTACGGCGGTGTCGGTACGGGTCTTTTCAACTCCGCCTATGCGCTTTACAATCCGCTGTTCATGCTTTCAACAGCTGGATTTCCGATCGCCATTTCAAGAATGGTGTCTGAAAGCATCACAAAAAAGCGTTACCGTGACGTAAAACAGATACATAGGATATCCGTCCCGATATTTGTATTTGCCGGCTGTCTGTGCTTTTTGGCGATGGTACTCGGCGGTTTCCTCTATGTAAAGCTTATTCACGCAGAAAATGCGATATTTGCACTTCTGTGTCTGTCTCCGACAATATTCTTCGGATGTCTCATGTCGATCTACAGGGGCTATTTTGAAGGCATGAGGAACATGGTTCCGACGGCGGTATCCGAAATAATCGAGGCGACCTGCAAGCTGTTTTTGGGCTTCACCGCCTCGTTCCTCGTAACAAAATACGGCATGAGCCGCTATGAAGCAACGGGCGTTGTTTTCGGAACAAAATGTGCCAACGCTACCGAAGCGCAGTCTGTCATAGTGCCGATAGCTATCGGTGCTGCGATCACCGGCATATCGCTCGGTTCGCTTTTCGGTTTTCTGTTTTTGTTCATCCGCTATAAGAGAGGCGGCGACGGCATAACAAGGGAAGAGCTTGCATCCTCGCCTCCGCCGAGAAAATCAGACGCAACTCTCAAGGTTATGGTAAGGACCGCCATCCCGATCGGACTCGGCGCTATCATTATGAGCCTTGCGGATATGGTCGACTCCACTCTCGTAAATATCAGGATAAACCACATCATGGAATCGGATCCGGATGCGCTGCTCAATGTTTACGGTTCGCTGATACCCGATCATGTATATGAATCCGGTTCTGTCCACACCTACCTCTACGGCTGCTACGGCATTGCGCTCACACTTATGATGCTCATAACCGCAGTAACGCAGGTGTTCGGAACCACCGCCCTGCCGTCAGTTACCGCTGCATGGACAAGCGGCAACAAGGAACAGCTCAAAAAGAGCATGGAGACTGTCATGCGTGTCACAACTCTCGTGACTATCCCCGCAGGCATCGGAATGTCTGTGCTTGCAGAGCCGCTTCTGTCGATGATCTATCACGGCAGCGCAGTTTCAAATGAAGTCGAGATTGGTTCCCGTGTGCTTACGGTAATGGGAATATCGGTCATCTTTATAGCCGTCAGCACACCGCTTTGCAGTATGCTGCAGGCTATCGGAAGAATGGACGTTCCGCTGAAGCTTTTTGCTGTCGGAATGGTCATAAAAATAGTCGTCAACTATATCCTCGTCGGCATACCGGAGATAAACATACAGGGCGCAAATATCGGTTCGATAGTGTGCTACGGCTTTGTAACAGTCGTTGCGCTGTTTGTTATATGCCGTGAAACAAAGATCATACCGGACTTTGTGTCGATCTTTGTCAAGCCGCTCATGGCAGGCATAGTCTGCGGCGTTACGGCATATTTCTCTGAGATATTCTATGATTATTTCTTCAGACAGAGGATAGCAACTATACTTGCAGTCCTCACTGCTGTGATATTCTATATCATTGCGCTGTTTGTTTTCAGGGCAATAAAGAGAGAGGATATTCTCCAGATGCCGAAGGGAAATAAAATTGTAAAAATACTTGAAAAACGTAAGCTGATAAGGTAAAATAGTATACTGTGCGATATAAAACCAAAGGAGCTTTTGCAGTGGAATTTGAATTTAAGGATCATTATGACGTTGACGATCTTGTGCGGATCGTAAAAATACTCCGTTCACCCGAGGGATGTCCGTGGGACAAGATCCAGACACACCAATCTATCCGCAGCGAATTTATCGAAGAGGTCTATGAGGCGATAGAGGCTATCGACGAAAAGGATACCGAACATCTGCGAGAGGAGCTTGGGGATGTACTGCTCCAGGTGGTCTTTCACTGTGTTCTCGAGACCGAACAGAACAGCTTTACGCTGAATGATGTTGCCGATGATGTCTGCAAAAAGATGATATTCCGCCATCCTCATGTTTTCGGAAACGTCACTGCCGAAACTCCGGAGGAGGTACTCAAAAACTGGGACGCAATAAAAATGCAGTCGAAGTCCCAGACGAATGCCAGTGAGGCGATGGAGAGCGTATCAAAAACACTTCCGTCACTCATGCGCAGCGAAAAGCTGTGGAAAAAAGCCGAAAGAGGAGGCTTCGGTCTTAAAGACCGTGAGGAAGCATACCTCTACACCGAACAGAAGCTTGCAGAGCTGAGAAATGCAATGCAGGACGGCGATGAGGAGGAGTACGGCAAAAAAGCCGGAGAGCTTTTGTTTGCGGCTGTCGGACTGTCAAGATTTTTTCATACAGACTGCGAGAGAATGCTGTATAATGCCTGTGATGATTTCATCCTTCGGTACAGGGCTTTTGAGACCTATGCTGCCGAAAACGGCATTGAAATACAGAAATACAGCTCACGGGAATTGACTGATCTCTGGGCTGTTGTTTCAAATCAAAAATAACGGAGGAAATTCAAACATGAACAAGTCAGAACTTATTGAACTCGTAAGCAAGTCAACAGAAGTCGGAAAAAAGGATGCCGAGAAGGTAGTCAATGCCGTTTTTGATACGATCGTTGCTCAGGTCGCAGAAGGCAATGATGTCCGCATCGTTGGCTTTGGTACTTTTGAGCGCCGTGAGAGAAAAGAAAGAGAAGGCTGCAATCCTCAGACAAAGGAAAAGATCGTCATTCCTGCATCTAAGGTTCCTGCTTTCAAGCCCGGCAAGGCTTTCAAGGATGTTGTTGAGAAATAATATTATTTTTAAGGAAGCCGCTTTTGAACCGGCTTCCTTTTCTTTTGGAGGTACAAATGAGACTTGATAAATATTTGAAGGTGTCACGGCTCATCAAGCGCCGCACCGTTGCAAATGAGGCATGCGATGCCGGAAGGGTAACAGTAAACGGCAAGCCCGCCCGTGCTTCATACGAAGTAAAGACAGGGGATATCATAGAGATCAGCATGGGTGTCCATCCCATAAAGGCAGAGGTAATATCCATCAATGAATATGCAAAAAAGGATGACGCTGCACTGATGTACAGGATCATAAACTGACCGCCGGCGGAATAATCCTCTCCGGTCATGAATAGAATGACAAAGAAGATTATAACCGGGAGCTGATCTGATGCCGTCTGATGAACGCAGTAATGTCGTAAGAAAAAAACACAGCATGATACTCGAAGACAGAAAGACCCTGACCTTCACCGGAATAAAGGATGTTTCCGGACTTGAAGACCAGAAGGTGGAGCTTTCGACCGAACTCGGCGAGCTGACAATAAAAGGAAACGGACTTCACATAAACGGGTTCAGCAGCGATACAGGAGAACTTGAGCTTGAAGGAGAAATAGACTCTCTCGTTTATTCCGAGAGCCGAAAGCCGGAAGGCGGGTTCTTTTCAAAACTGTTCAGATAGGTGATAAAGTGGAGCTGACGATTTATGAACAGACGGGCGTGTTTTTGTGGTCGTTTCTTATCGGCGTGATACTTGCCGCTGTATATACGGTTTTTGCGGTGCTGAGGGAATTGTCTCCGCCGGGACGTGTGCTGCTGTTTTTGAGCGATGTTTTGTTCACAGCCATCGCTGCGGCAGTGAATTTTGTCTTTGCTTTGTCACAGACTCACGGAAAAATAAGAGGATATTCTCTCCTTGCACAGGCAGCCGCCTTTTTTTTACTCTATCTTACCGCAGGAAGATTCATCAAACACAGTGCCGGCAGGATAAGGGATGCTTTTCAAAGGGCTGTCGGGAGGATATCAGCCCCCGTTTTTAAAGCAGTCAGGGGTGCGGAGGCGGTTTTTTGCGGAAAATGTCAGAAATTGCTAAAAAAAATAAAAAAATAGTTAATTCTTACTTGAAATAATAATGCAGTTTGTAGTATAATATAGGCGTATCTTTATTGGGTGCAATCTCGGTGAAAGGGGGGTGTCCGATGACGCTGAGACGCAAAAAATCAAGGGACAAGGATGGTTCAGAACGCAAAAAAAAGGGCAAGAACTGGGTCTATTGGATAATCTATGTCACTGTCGTTGCTATTGTGCTGTTTTTTGCAGTTAAGATCGTCAGACAGAAAGTAAAAATACTTTCGCTAAGTGAAGAACTCTCCGAAAAAACCAATACTATCTCGCTGCAGAAGATAAAGTTAGAGGAACAAAAAAAGGATGCTGATGCGGCTGATAGGAATGACTTTGATTCACTGATGGACAACATCTTAAAAAAGGCAAGAGAGCTGGACTATGTAAGACCTGGCGAGATCGTTTATATAAACATTGCCGGTGATTGAGAGGAGAAAACTGTAAAGTATGAATCTTGAGGTAGGAATGATCGTTGAGGGTAAAGTGACGGGAATCACAAAATTTGGGGCATTTGTCGATCTTGAAAACGGAAAGACAGGAATGGTGCATATTTCTGAGGTCGCTCCGACTTATGTCAATGACATAAAGGAGCATCTTAAAGAGGGTCAGACCGTAAAGGTGAAGATACTCAGTATCGGAAACGACGGGAAGATCAGCCTTTCCATAAAAAAAGCACTGCCCCCGCAGAATTCGGGTTCCAACAGACAGCAGAGAAACTTTTCGGCTCCGAGACCGAACGGTCCCGGAAACTTTGAATGGCAGCCTTCAAAACAGCCTGAGTCAGCAAGCTTTGAGGATATGCTGTCAAAATTCAAACAGACAAGCGATGAAAAGATCTCAAACCTCAAACGAGCCAATGAATCACGCAGAGGCACGTCCCGCAGAGGCAATAATTTCCAGAATAAATGATGGAACATAACAGAGTCGCTTTTGCGGCTCTTTTTTGTTCGCCATAAAAAAGGTGACGGATATGATAATAAAAAATGCAGAGCTTCATACGCTCGATCACGAAAGCAGAGTAATAAAAAACGGCTGGATATTTGTTTCCGGCGGTAAGATAATATCACTTGGAAGCATGGATGAAGAAATGCCCGACGGCGGCGAGGTCATCGAAGCACACGGAAAGCCTGTCTATCCCGGTTTTGTAGACGCACATACACACCTCGGACTGTTCGGTGATTCCCTTACCTTTGAGGGCGACGACGGCAACGAGGATACCGACCCGATAATGCCTCAGCTCCGTGCGATAGACGGCGCAGACCCGCTCGACAGGTATTTCAGCGAGGCGCTTTCGGCAGGCGTTACCACAGTCCTTACAAGTCCCGGCAGTGCAAATCCCATCGCCGGACAGATCGCCGCTGTCAAGACTTCCGGCAAAAGAATAGACAAAATGATAATAAAGGCTCCGGCGGGAATAAAATTCGCACTCGGCGAGAATCCCAAATCCACCTACAACGACAAGGAACAGTCACCCGTAACACGCATGGCAACGGCGGCTCTTATCCGTGAAGCACTCATCAAGGGCAGAAAATATTACCGTGACAAAAAGAACGCCGAAACAGACCCCGAAAGCTATGACGAACCGGAGTTTGAAGTAAAGTCCGATGCCCTGCTCCCGCTTTTCAGGAAGGAAGTTCCCGCTCACTTTCATGTACACAGAGCCGATGATATCTTTACGGCGGTGCGCATAGCCGATGAGTTTGATCTCGATTATGTCCTCGTCCATGCCACAGACGCACATCTCGTATATGACGAGCTTGCAGGCGAGCGCCTGAAAGGTATTCTCTCCGGCCCGATACTTACCGACAGAAGCAAGCCCGAACTAAAAAACCAGACCCCGAAGGCTCCCGGCATACTCTCAAAAAACGGCATACCGACAGCGATAATAACCGACCACCCCGAAACACCGGTGCAGTATCTGCTCTTGTGTGCGGCAGTTGCGGTGAGATCGGGAATGAACAGGGAAGAGGCTCTCCGTGCCGTTACGATAACCCCTGCAAAGATATGCGGCATAGACAACAGGGTAGGCTCACTTGAAGCCGGAAAGGATGCCGATATCGTGATATATTCCGGCGATCCGCTCGATATTACAAACAGACCGCTTTTGGTCATTGCTGACGGGAAAACTTGTTTTTGTGATAATGTATAAAATTAATGAATAAAGTTTTTATATAAATTTCTCTCAATCTATTTGATTTTTTTGTTTATTGTGTTATAATATAGATGATCCTGAGAATGTTTTTTGTATAACACTCTCAGGACAGTATCAAACCTTAAGGAGGTTCGGCTTATGAAATACAACATTGTGGGCAGAAAAGTCAATCTTAGAGATAACTTTAAGGAGCGTGTTCAGAAAAAACTCGGCAAGTTTGAAAAGATCTATTCCGAAGATGCAGAGGCTACTGTAACCGTAACTTTAGAGAAAAACAGACAGACAGTCGAGGTTACTATCCGTGACGGTTCAATGGTATACCGTGCAGAGAGTACGGCACTTGAAATGAACGATGCGCTCGATGCTGTCGTTGATATACTCGGCGGACAGATCCGCAAGAACAAGACAAAGCTCAGCAAAAAAATCAAGGCTGAGTCACTCGAACAGTACTTTATTGAGAACGGCACAAAGGACGATGAGGAAGCTCTTCAGGATGAGGATTACGCAGTCGTAAGAACAAAGACCTTCGCAGTCAAACCCCTCAGCGTAGAGGAAGCTATTCTCCAGATGAACATGATCGGCCACGAATTCTTCATGTTCCTCAACAGCTCAACAAACAAAATAAACGTAGTCTATAAGCGCAAGGGCAACACATACGGACTCCTTGAGCCAGAAGATTAAACAAAAATGATTCCGGCACACTCAGCCTTTTGGTTCTGAGTGTGCCGTTTTTTTATTTGCGGAGTTTCATTGATGAACTGTAGCCGAGAGTGTCCCAGCTAACTATATGAAAATAACCGTTTTCCTCTTTCAGACGGAGCTTGCCTTCTCCGAGATAACACTCTAAAACGCCCCTTACTTTTTTCGGCGACGGCACAAATACCCTTCCGTTTTTCTTCTGTACGATATTCAGCCGCTCAAAAAAGTCCCTTACATCCTCCGGTAAAAACGGACTTGCATTGTAGTATGCAAAGACCTCTATGGTGCTTTTTATCAGGCTGAAACTCTGCATAAGAGTGTAGTCAACAAATGAATCGGGCGATTTGTAAAAATACTCCGCCTCTTCAAAATTTATCCTGTCAAGAGCCTCACTCATTATCTCAGTTCCTCCAGAGCGCTTTTTATCATGTCCTTTTCTCCGATGACCGCCGCAAGCATCAAGGAATATACCCTTTCGGGGTTACGGTGGAAGCTTCTCTTTACGGCGTTGGCTTCGGAAATGTCCGGAACAAAGACCGTCAGCGACATAAGCTCTCTCATGCCGTCTTTTATCTTCATGTTGACCTGATAACCGCCGCCTTCGTCCTTTGTGATGGCAACGGGGTTTTCGGATTCCGTCTTTCTTTTCATAATGAGCTTTGCAACGGCTGATGCGGCTTTCTGTCTGATGGACAGCGAAAGACCGGTGTTGAGCTGTGAGGAGATGAGCCTGCCGTTTTTGGTCAGGACAAGCCCTGATTTTTCCTGCTGTGAATAAGCAACATTGTTGTTCCTGATAAGCTCCGAAATGGCATTGGCGGTCTCAAAATAATTTGCAAAGCCGTTTTCACAGATCAGTTCAATGAGGTTGTCCTTCGGGATGGGCTGACCTGCTGAATCCAGCATATAGCAGACGAGAACGCCGATCTCCGAACGGTTCCTCAGACCTCCGGGTAATACACCTTCGGTAAAAGCGTCAAAATCCATATTATCGCCTCCAAAAATAAAATATTTTATAATAGTAATTGAAATAATTGACGGGATATATTACAATATAAGAGCAGCCTTTTATATTAATTTTTATAGATCAGGAGTGTGCAAGCATGTATAAGAATTATCTTTTCGATCTCTACGGGACCTTAGTGGATATCAATACCAACGAGTGGAACGATACTCTCTGGGAAAACATGGCGAAGATATATTCCCTCAGCGGAGCATCCTATACCTCAAAGGAGCTTAACGAAAAATATCACAAATATCTCGATGAACAGATCAGGAGCATCCCGAAGGAAAAATACACCACTAATCCCGAACCTCAGATAGAATACGTTTTCCAGCGCCTCTTCACAGAAAAGGGAGTGGAGTGTGATATGTCCATCGCCTGCGCAACAGGCAGGACATTCCGTGCGCTGTCACTCAATTATATAAAGCTCTATGACGGCGTTCACGAGCTTTTTGAGGCTATCCGTTCCCACGGCGGAAAGATATTCCTTCTCTCAAACGCACAGCGTATCTTTACAGAGCCTGAGATACGTATGCTTGGGATATACGACGAGTTCGACTACGTAATGATCTCGTCCGATGAGGGATGTGCAAAGCCTGATGTTAAGTTCTACAACTGTCTCCTCAAAAAGTTCGGTCTCGACCCGAAGGAATCCATAATGATCGGCAACGACTATATCACCGATATTCAGGGCTCATACAACGCCGGTCTTGATTCCCTCTATCTCCACACGAATATCTCTCCGGATATCAAAGGAAAGCTCCTTGCAAAATACAGGGTCATGGACGGAGATATCTTCAAAGCCATAAAGTTTCTTTTTCCCGATATGAAATAACTATATTCTTTCGGCAAGATATTTTTTCAGTTCATCAAATCCGCCGTGAGGATAGACGCTGATATCCTTGTTGTGTTCGTTTATGATACAGTCAGTCAGCAGGAAAACATCAGCGCCTGCGTCACGGGCTTTCATGTCCTCGTCAACGTTGTTGCCGACCATCAGATATTCTGACGGCTCATATCCAAGCTGAGTGAATATTTCCTGATAGTATTTCAGGTCAGGCTTTGTAAAGCGGCAGTTTTCATAAGTGGTGATGAGCGCAAAGTCGCTTTTGTCAAGACCTGCCCACCTTATTCTTGCAATAGTGCCGTCTGCCGGAAAAACAGGCAGTGTCGCACAGGCAGCCGTTATGCCGGAGTTTTTCAGCATATCAATGATCTCTCTTGCCCTTGGGTCACAGCCGCAGACGGAACGTACATTTTCAAATTCTTCAAAATAGAATTTGTCAAATTCCGGACGAAGCTCAATTATGCCGTCACCCAGCGAGTTTCTCATGCTTTTCCAGAAAAGTTCTATGTTAAGGGCGTTTCCGTCGTTTTGCATCATAGCTCCTGTGGCGGTCCAGACAGCCTTTACGAGTGCATCGGGAGCAATGCCGAAGCGGGCCATTCTTGTTGAAAGCTCCCTGAAATAAACCTTTACAAATATATCCTGATCGAGCGGCAGGAGTGTGCCGTCAAGATCAAACAATACACATTTCAGCATATTTTATCCTCCTTCATATTGCATAAAAGTATTATAACATACTATAAATCATTTTTCAATTGTGCTGTTGTCTATCTGATAATAATAAAATAATTCACGGTCAGATCATTTTTTTGGAACACTCTGACAAAAAATGGCTGGCAAGAGATGGTTAGCACAAAAAGAACAAAATAATAATACTATAATGCTAAAAATGCCAAAAAAGGGCACAATAGTACTAACTGTGAGAGTGCTGTTTATGATAAAATAGATCATAAGATCATACGGAAGGGATGTTAATTTTGAAAATTATAATAGTCGGATGCGGAAAGATCGGCGGTACGATACTTGGAGATCTTGTTCTTGAAGGTCACGATGTCGTTGCCATTGATACTGACGCTGATGTTGTCGAAGATCTGTCAAATATCTATGATGTAATGGCTGTATGCGGCAGCGGAACAGACAGAAGTACGCTTATCGAGGCAGGCGTTTCAAAAACAGAGATGTTTATTGCCGCCACATCATCTGATGAAGTCAATATGCTGAGCTGCTATATCGCCAAAAAGCTCGGCGCAAAAAATACTATCGCCCGTATCCGCAACCCCGAATACAATGACGAAAACCTTGGTTTCCTCAAACAGCACCTTGATCTGTCTCTTGCGATAAACCCCGAAATGCTTGCCGCAAGAGAGATGTTCAATGTTCTCAAACTGCCGTTTGCGGTAAAGATAGAAAAATTCTCTGTCAGGAATTTTGAGATAATCGAGGTCGTTCTGCGAGAGGGTTCGCCGCTCACAGGAGTCAAGCTGATGGATCTCAGGAACAAATTCAAGGAAAAGTTCCTTATCTGTGTTGTGGGACGCGGCGATAATGTTTATATTCCCGACGGTAATTTTATCCTTCAGCCCGGCGACAAGATCGGACTCACTGCCGAGCCCGGAGAGGTGCAGAAGCTTATGAGGGCTGTGGGCGCTGACAAAAAACAGGCTCAGAACGTTCTCATACTTGGCGGCGGAAAGATCGCATTCTACCTCTCAAAGATGCTCACCATGTCCGGCGGCGGCGTGAGGATAATAGAAATAGACCAGAAGCGGTGCAAGGCGCTTGCGGAGGCACTTCCGAAGGCGGTTATCATCAACGGCGACGGCGCACAGCAGGAGCTTCTTATGGAGGAAGGACTTGATACTGCGGACGCTTTCGTCTCGCTCACGGGAATGGACGAGGAAAACATACTCATTTCTATTTTTGCATCGACCCATAAGGTCCCGACAGTCATCACAAAGGTCAACCGCAACGAGCTTGTCGGAATGGCTGGCAAGCTGGGACTTGACTGCGTGATCTCTCCAAAGGAGATCATGTCCGATGTTCTTGTGCAGTATGCAAGGGCGCTCGAAAACTCACGAGGCAGCAACGTTGAAACTCTCTACAACATTATGGACGGCAAGGCAGAGGTGCTTGAATTCAACGTCAGAGCGGATTTCAAGTATACGAACATCCCGCTCAAGGATCTTAAGCTGAAAAAAGGCATCCTTATTGCCGGCATCATCCGTGACAGAAAGCCGATAATACCATCCGGTGCGGACGTTATTCTGGAGAGCGATAAGGTCATAATCCTTACCGAGAACCAGCGCCTCAACGACCTGAGAGATATCGTCAGGTAACTTTGAAAATAGAAGGGTATAATTATGAACCGAAGAATGATATTGTACATGGTAGGAAACATAGTAAGGCTTGAGGCAGCGATATTTATGCTGCCGCTGATAGTGTCGCTCTGCTACCATGAGATGAACAGTGTTTTTGCATTTTCACTTTCAATAATAATCGCAGCCGCCGCAGGCTCTGCTCTTTCAATAATTTTCAAGCCCTATAGCAGGGTGATCTATGCAAGAGAGGGCTTCATCACAGTCACCTTTGCGTGGATAATCCTTTCTCTCCTTGGCGCACTGCCGTTTATTATAAGCGGCGAGATACCGGATTTCTTTGACGCATTTTTTGAGACCGTCAGCGGCTTTTCCACAACAGGCGCATCGATCCTGTCAGATGTTGAAGTCCTCAGCCACGGAATGTTGTTCTGGAGAAGCTTTACTCACTGGCTGGGCGGTATGGGAGTACTCGTGCTGATAATGGCGATACTCCCGTCGGATTCCGGCAGGGCAATACACATCATGCGTGCGGAAATGGCGGGGCCTGTCGTCGGAAAGATAGTTCCGAAGATCCGTGAGACCGCAAAGATACTCTATCTCATCTATCTTGTAATAACCGTTATCGAAATGGCATTTTTGATGTTCGGCGGCATGAACCTGTTTGAAAGCTCGGTTCATGCTCTTGGCACTGCCGGCACAGGCGGCTTCGGCATCAAGAACGATTCAATCGGAAGCTACAGCCCATATCTCCAGTGGGTCATCACGGTCTTTATGATACTTTTCGGCATCAACTTCAACCTGTTTTATCTTTTCCTGCTCAAAAAGTTCAAGCCGGTATTCACCAACCGTGAACTGTGGTTCTATTTCGGCATCATGCTTGTTGCTGCGGGAATAATCACCTACAGCATCTATCCCACATACAATGACTTCGGCACTTCCGCACGTCACTCGTGCTTTCAGGTCGCATCACTCGTTTCAACGACGGGTTATTCGACAGTTGATTTTGACCTCTGGCCCGATCTTGCAAAGGGAGTCCTGTTCATACTCATGTTCCTTGGCGGCTGTGCCGGTTCAACGGCGGGCGGTCTGAAGCTTTCGAGGGTAATGATAATGCTCAAAGCCATCCGCAAGGATGTCCGCCAGCTTCTCCACCCACGCTCTGTTTCCATTGTCAAATTTGAGGGCAAAAAGCTTGACGATTCCGTTATGAACGGTGTTACGACATATTTTGCGCTCTATATCTTGCTTATCGCACTGACCTTCCTTACACTGTCGTTTGAGCCGGATTTTAACGTGATCTCAAACCTTACGGCTTCGATCTCCTGCTGCAACAACGTCGGACCCGGATTTGACAAGGTCGGTCCTATGGTCGGCTACGGCGCATATTCGGGCTTCTCAAAGTTAGTTCTGACATTCGCAATGCTGTTCGGCAGACTTGAGATATATCCCGTACTCCTTGCATTCTATCCCAAAACATGGACAAAGAAATAATAGGTAATTATATGAATAAGCTTACAGATATCAATTATGTAAATGGAGTTCTCTCAAAACACGGCTTTACATTTTCAAAGGCTCTCGGACAGAACTTCCTTATAAATCCTTCAGTGTGTCCGAAAATGGCACAGCTTTGCGGTGCTGGTGAGAATACCGGCGTTATCGAGATAGGTCCCGGCGCAGGCGTTCTCACAAATGAACTTGCGGCAGTTTCAAAAAAGGTAGTCGCAGTGGAGCTTGACAAAAGGCTGCTGCCTGTTCTTGAAGAGGCGCTTTCGGAACACGGCAACATAAAAATAATAAACGGCGATGCCATGAAGCTTGACTTCCATAGGCTGATCGCCGATGAATTTCCGGACAGCGATGTTGTTATATGTGCGAATCTTCCGTACTATATCACATCACCGATACTCATGCGCCTGCTCGAGGAACGTCTTCCGGTAAAGGCTGTGACGGTCATGGTGCAGAAGGAAGCGGCCGAAAGGATATGTGCCGAACCCGGTACAAGAGCGTCAGGAGCGATAAGTGCAGCGGTGCATTATTACTGCGAGCCGGAGCTTCTGTTCAGGGTCTCCGCAGGGAGCTTTCTGCCCGCACCGAAGGTGGATTCGGCAGTTATCCGCCTGAACATATTAAAAGAGCCGCCCGTAAAGGCGGCTGACGAAAAGCTGTTTTTCAGAGTTGTGAGGGCATCGTTTTCACAGAGAAGGAAGACGCTTTCAAATTCACTCAGCTCAGGACTTTCAATGCCGAAGCAGAGGATAGCCGAAGTGCTTGCTTCTGCGGGTATAGTTTCCACCGCAAGAGCCGAAGAGATGACGATGCAGCAGTTTGCCGACATCACAAATACATTATTCTCCGGAAACTTCGGGTCTGATAAAGAATGACTTCTGTGCCTTGTATGCGATCAGTGCAAAGACGACACCGAATACTGCTCCGAACATAACATCCGTCGGAAAGTGGACATAGAGATATACTCTCGAAAATCCCATGAGAAAAGCAAAAATAAATGCGGCAGTCCCGTACCATTTGTTGTACATAAAAATAATAGTTGCCGCTCCGAATGCGAACATCGTGTGTCCTGACGGGAACGAGGCATCAAACGGTACGCTGGTCAGCAGTTCAACTGTTTTGTTTAGTTGGCACGGACGTACACGGTGAACGATATTTTTTATGATGAGATTTCCGGCGATGAAGTTGAAAACGATGTCGCAGGCGAGCGAGATACCGACAGGACGTGTCTTTTTGAAGATGAGGCACACAGCCGTGATGAGCAGCCATATCATAGAAGCTTTGCCGAGAAAGCTGACTGCGACCATCACCTTGTCAAGGAAATCTGTCCTGATCTCATATTGGATGTAATCGAGCAAATAAAATTCCCAATCCATAAAATACCTCCGGAGTATTATTCTGTCGTAATTATAACATATTATTTCCGATATTTAAAGTAAAATTATGAAAAATACTGAAAGGTCGTGAACGATAATGAAAGAAAACATCTGCAGCATACCTGTCAATGACGTTTTTCTGCCGAAGGACGGCTGTCCGATGTGCAGGATGCGTGATATGCTCGAAGCAAGAAAGGCTGACTACATCACAGGTTCGGCAATGATGGAGCCGAATGTTAGGATCAAAACGAATGAACAGGGCTTTTGCTTCCGTCACTTTTCGATGATGGTCAAACAGGGAAAGCGCCTTTCAAACGCACTTATCCTCGAAAGCCACCTTTTGCAGATATCAGAGCAGCTTGTTCCGCCTGCGCCGTCAGGAAAGCCCGACAAAAAGCGCATGGCAGCCCTTGGAACTCTCCTGAACGACTGCTTTATATGCCGTGACATCAAGGAGAACATGGAAAACATGGTCAGGATCGTTCACGCAATGTGGATAAGCGAACCGGAATTCAGACAGCTTTATTCCGAACAGAAGTTTATCTGCCTCGAGCATTTTTATCAGCTCATAAACTTCGACCAGAAGGGTCTCGGAAAGAGCCTTCAGGCGTTTTATGAGGAGACCTCACGTCTGACCGGCGGCTACCTTGTGGAGCTGAAAAACGACATCACGCATTTTTGCAGGATGTTCGACTACCGTAGCGGAAATCTCTCATGGGGCAACTCAAAGGACAGCATAGAGCGCTCCATCGAATTCCTGACAGGCGACAGGATACCGACAGAGGAGTCTTCCGAGCCTGACGAAGAAGCTGAAACAAATTGATAAAAGTATACCTCAAACAGTAGATTTTTTCTTTGCTTTATGATATGATATATCACAGAAAAACAATTCATGGGGGCTTTACGATGAACATAACACTCTTAGGCTGCGGCAGGTGGGGATCGTTTATAGGCTGGTATCTCGACAAGATAGGTCACAATGTAACTATCTGGGGACTGAGCGACGCTCCGCAGTTCATTGAGATCAGGGATACCCGAAAGAACAATATGCTCACGTTCAGAGAGAGCATAAAAGTCACGGACGATCTTGAAAGCGCAGTAGGTTCTGCTGATGTTCTGATAATTTCCATCAGCGCTCAGGCGCTGCGTTCGTTCATACCGAGAGTTGCGCAGTACGATATCAGGGACAAGAAGATCGTTCTCTGCATGAAGGGTATAGAGGTCAACACCGGAAAGCGTCTGACGGAGATCGTTGAAGAATTTGTTCCGGCTGAAACGCAGGTCGGCGTTTGGGTAGGGCCTGGTCATCCGCAGGATTTCAGCAACGGCATACCGAACTGCATGGTAATTGATTCCCGCCACGACGATTTCAAACACACGCTCATCAACGAATTTTCGAGCGACCTTATCCGTTTTTATGTCGGCAACGACCTTATCGGAACGGAGATCGGCGCTGCCGCAAAGAACACTGTCGGCATAGCCGCAGGAATGCTTGACGGTCTGAATCTTTCATCGCTGAAAGGTGCGCTGATGTCAAGAGGAACGAGAGAGATATCCCGTCTGATAAAAGCCATGGGCGGAAACGAGCTTTCGGCATACGGTTTGTGTCACCTTGGCGACTATGAAGCGACGCTGTTTTCGCAGTACAGCCACAACCGCAGATTCGGTGAAATGCTTGTCAAGGGCGAGAAGTTCTCACTGCTTGCTGAGGGTGTAGACACCACAAAAGCATTAGTATATCTTGGCAAAAAGTATGGAGTAGAGCTGCCGATCTGCACTATGGTCAATTCCGTGATAGCCAAAGAAATCACAGCAGCACAGGCGCTGTGCGACCTATTCCTGAGAAGTATAAAAACCGAATTTTAGCGCAGAGCCTGCGCACCCGACTCTACAACGCAGATAATTCTGTAATGTGCGTTCGCTTCGTGCTCCACAAGGGAGCACTCGGGCTGTTTTCTTTCACGTCTACGGCTTTTAAAGTTTGGACGTGAAAGAAAACAGCCAAAGCGACCCGCAAGGGTCGTGACGCGGATGTACGTTTTAAACTTTCTGCGTTCTAAAATAGGGGGCGGCAGCTTGCCGCCGCCGCCGCCGCAAAAAGCCGTCCGCCTCTTAGTG
The DNA here is from genome assembly GCA_002308635.1 of Ruminococcaceae bacterium UBA1244. Taxonomy (GTDB): domain Bacteria; phylum Bacillota; class Clostridia; order Oscillospirales; family Acutalibacteraceae; genus UBA1213. Next base: position 31,950 of record DBWG01000096.1, read on the forward strand.
AAGCGGACGGCTTAGTTTTGCTATGCGTTCAAAAGAAAGTGGTGCGGTCATGCACTCAGATCTTTACAGAAATTGCGCTGAGGCTTTCGGGAAGCTCTTTTTCGTCAGCGGAAACGAGGAATATGAACTTTGTTTCTGTCTTTGCAGCGAGAACATTGATCTTCTCAATGAAAGCAGCAAAAGCAGCGAAGTCCTGACCGCCGATCTTGAGAGTTGAGTCAACAAGAACATCTGTTACATCGTAGTTACCTGCACAAAGGCCGCTGAGAAAACCGAAGAAAGCATCATAGCCTGTGATCGAATACTGATCGGTGTCGATAAGTCTTGCTTTGTGAGTAACGTCGTAAGTAAGCTTTGATCCTTTTTCGATAACAACTACGTTGCCGTTTGAAGCCTCTACAGCTTCATTTGCAAGACCGATGAGCTTCTTTGTTTTTCCTGTTCCTTTTTTGCCAATAATAAGTGTAACCATTATTTTTGCCTCCTTATACATTTACCGGCGGACGATAAAACATCCGCCGATGTCACTAACATAAATTTTACAATAAAACGTCCATAATGTCAATGAAATTGAACGATATTATTGCAATTATTTTAATCTTGCCTCGAGAGCTTCCTTCTGATCCTCATAACCGGGCTTGCCGAGCAGAGCGAACATATTCTTCTTGTAGCTTTCAACGCCGGGCTGGTTGAAGGGATTGAGACACATAGTATATCCGCTGATAGCGCAAGCCTTCTCAAAGAAGTAGATGAGATAGCCGAGTTCTGCCTCGTTAACTTCGGGGATATCGAGTATTACATTCGGAACCTTGCCGTCCGTATGAGCGAGAACAGTACCCTCAAAAGCCTTTTTGTTTACGAAATCAACTGTCTTGCCTGCAAGGAAGTTAAGTCCGTCAACGTTTTCGGGGTCTGTGCCGATAGTAAGCTCATACTTAGGCTTGCCGAACTGTACAACGGTCTCAAAGAGTATCCTTGAACCGTCCTGAATATACTGACCCATAGAATGGAGGTCTGTGGAGAATACAACAGAAGCGGGGAAGAGACCCTTGTTGTCCTTGCCCTCGCTCTCGCCGAAGAGCTGTTTCCACCACTCGTTCATCATTGTGAAGGAAGGCTCATAGCTGACGAGAAGCTCAACGAGCTTACCTTTGCGGTAGAGGATATTTCTGATAGCAGCGTATTTGTAGCAGTCGTTCTTTGAGAGGTCGGTATCCATAAGAGCCTCACGAGCCGCAGCAGCACCGCCCATAAGAGCGTCGATATCAGCGCCTGAAACAGCGATGGGAAGGAGACCTACTGCAGTAAGAACGGAATAGCGTCCGCCGACATCATCCGGAACTACGAATGTTTCATAGCCTTCTCTGTCAGCAAGCTGTTTGAGAGTACCCTTAGCCTTGTCGGTGGTGCAGAAAATTCTTTCCTTAGCGCCTTCCTTGCCGTATTTCTTTTCGAGAAGCTCACGGAAAACTCTGAAAGCGATAGCAGGTTCGGTAGTAGTGCCGGACTTGGATATCATATTGATAGAAACGTCCTTGCCTTCGCAGATCGTGAGGAGTTCGGAGAGAGCGGTTGAGCTGATGGAATTACCCGTAAAGTAGATGTCGGGAGTATCCTTGGGAAGTGCATTGTAGTTTGGAGACTTGAGGAACTCGATAGCGGCTCTTGCGCCGAGATACGAACCTCCGATACCGATAACAACGAATACATCGGTATTCTTTTTGATCCTTTCAGCAGCAGCCTTTATTCTTGCAAACTCTTCCTTGTCGTAATCAACGGGAAGGTCTACCCAGCCAACAAAGTCGTTGCCGAGACCGGTCTTGTTGTGAAGAAGTTCATGAGCAGCCTTTATCTGAGGTGCTATTGAAGAATACTCCTCACATGATACAAATTCTTTCAGGTGCTTATCACTGAGTGTAACAGCCATATTAATGATCCTCCTAATATAATTTATGACAAGCCTCCGGATATCACCGAAGGCACAATATCCACATACATAATACAATATTTTATCGGACAATTCAAGTCATCATTGTGAACTTTCTTTTTTAGAACGCAGATAATTCTGTAATATGCGGATGTACGTTTTAAACTTTCTGTGTTGTAAAGTCGGGTGCGCAGGCTCTGCGCCGGACGTTTTAAACTTTCTGCGTTGTAGAGTCGGGTGCGCAGGCTCTGCGCCGGACGTTTTAAACTTTCTGTGTTGTAGAGTCGGGTGCGCAGGCTCTGCGCTGCGTTATAGGGTTTTTGAAAGCTCTTTGAGATAGCAGCGGAAGCTTTCTCCGAGAACCGGATTTCTGAGAGCGATCTCAACGGTAGCCTGAAGGATGCCGAGCTTGTCGCCCATGTCATAGCGTTTTCCGGTGAAGTCAACGCCGGTCATTCCGACAGTCGTTGCGAGGGTTTTCATAGCGTCAGTAAGCTGTATCTCACCGCCTGCACCGGGTTTGGTGTTGTCGAGGATATCAAAGATATCGGGAGTGAGGACGCATCTTCCGAGTATAGAATAAAGAGAGAGTATCTCGGCCTTTGTTCTGGGCTTTTCTATCATATCGGTAACGCTGAAAACATTATCTTCAAGCTGACCGACTTTAAGCGAGCTGTATTTGCCGATAGCGTCCTCCGGAACAGCCTTTATGCCGACAACAGCCTTGCCGTATTTTTCATAAGCCCTGATGAGCTGACCGCAGGCAGGGTCATCGCCGATAATAACGTCATCGCCGTAGAGGACAGCAAACGGTTCGTTGCCGACAAAGTTTCTTGCGCAGTTCACTGCATGGCCAAGACCCTTTGTTTCCTTCTGACGGATGAAAAATATGTTTGCAAGCTTAGAGATGGAAGCGACTTCTTCGGCAACTTCTTTTTTGTTGGCTTCGATAAGTCTCTGTTCAAGCTCAGGGCTGCGGTCGAAGTGATCTTCGATAATACCCTTGCCTCTGTTGGTGATAATAAGGATGTCGGTGATACCTGAATTGACAGCCTCTTCAACGATATACTGTATAGCGGGCTTGTCAACGATCGTAAGCATTTCCTTTGGCATGGATTTTGTTGCAGGGAGAACCCTTGTTCCAAGACCGGCTGCTGGGATGACTGCTTTTCTGACTTTCATTAGTATTTCCCTCCGTTTTTATAATAGATTCTGAATAACTGTCGGTGCAAACTGCAGTATGAGATAACATACAACGCATGTCCAGGCAATAGCGGTATTAACACCTCCTGACCTTTTTATTGTTTCGTTTATCTTTTCACTGGAAAGATCCTTGTTGTTTTTGATAGCCTTTACCTTTGCAACTGAATTTTTGTAGTAGCTTCTGTTGCCGAAGATACCGCACAGCACTCTCATGCCGATCAGCAGAGTCCCGAGAATATACGGCATCATGAACAGGATTGCCTGACCGGGAGATTTATTGTTCCATATCCACGAAACATACTCAAACGGATACACGGAATCCTCGTTGAAATGCTTTGAAGCCTCATTTCCGAGCGGTGTTGAATAATACAGTGTAATGACGGTACTGCTGATCTCAAGTATCAGATAGAGTATTGCGATTATAGTGCCTTTAAGGTACTGTTTTCTGTAGAGATACCATGCGCAGGTAAAGAAGCAGGCGCAGAAATTGAACTTGCCCATACCGCCTTTTTTGTTTTCCATAAAGACAGGCATATAGTATGAGGTATTGCTGCCGACATATTTTGCAAGCTCCGCACCCGTCACTCCGTCAAAGTCTTCCTCCGGCGACACGCCGCCCATAGGGTCAAGGAATATCGTAAAGGGCGCACCTTCCGGAGAAGACTGACCGCCCGCCGTATTTCCCGTAATATCGGGCTGATAGGTGTCGCCTAAATTATGCGACATAAACGATCCGCATTTTTTACACACTATGGCATTTGCGGGATTTTTCTCGCCGCAGCGGACGCAGTAGCGGAAGTTATCGTCAGGCTCATTTTTTTCCTGAGGCGGAACATACTCCCAGCTCTCATTATTTTTGTGAAGATCATTAAAAACACATTTTCCCTTTTCCTGATAACATTCTCTGTGATACGGTGCGCCGCACTTAGGGCACACAACGATATCATCTTCTTCACGGAAAGTACGTGAACAGACAGGACAGGGGATACCGAGAAAATCCATATCTCAGCCTCCTAAAGCAGGTATTCTCAAAAAAACTCAGTCAGGAAACGGCTTGTTCAGGAGAAGTTTCCTGCGAGCAAAAAATCAACTGCTCCTATTATACAATATTTTTTTGTATATTACAAGGATTTTTGTCATTGATTTTTATATATATTTACGAAATCTTGAAAAACGCCTGAAAAGGATAAGCCGCACAGCAAGAAAACTCACTGTGCGGCTTATCCCCTTTAGTAAATTAAGAAACGATATAACTCGTATGCGGAATTAATGGCGGGCCGGCGTTTCCGGTCCTTCGCGGAAAGTCATAGACTCCACGATATCAAAAGGTCTTTTCTGCGACCTCGCCCTGTTTTTTGTAGATACTTTTTTCAGGGACGACACCTCTCACCATAGAGAGGGGATAGACAGTTGAAGCCCTGCATATCACAGAACCGGGATTCAAAACGGAATTACATCCGACCTCAACGTTATCGCCGACCACAGCGCCGAATTTTTTCAGTCCGGTAGAGATAGTCTCGCCGTTGACCCTTATGGTGACAAGACTTCTGTCGCTTTTGAGGTTGGAGGTGATAGCGCCTGCTCCGAGATGAGACTTATAGCCAAGGATAGAATCCCCGATGTAGTTGTAATGAGGAACCTGAGCGCCGTCAAAAATAATACAGTTTTTAAGTTCCGTAGAATTTCCGACAACGGCACCGCTGCCGACTATCGCACTGCCCCTGATAAAAGCGCAGTGTCTGATCTCAGCTCCGGCGCATATAATAAGCGGACCGTGAAGATAAGCGGTAGGAGCGACATTTGCGGTCTTTGAGACCCAGATGTCATCGCCGAGCTTTTCATATTCATCCTGAGGAAGTGAAGCGCCGAGCTTCAGTATAAAGTCCTTGATCTTAGGAAGAGCCTCCCAAGGGTAGGTAAGCCCGTCAAAGATATCCGAAGCGATGGTTTTTGAAAGGTCGAGCAGGTCTGCCGTTTTAAGAGAAATACTCATCAAATGATCCTCCAGATGATCTGTTATGTTATATAAGCCCTCTGAGTTTTGCATACTCAATGATAAGGGCGGCGCTTTTTTCGATACCGAGACGGCCGCTGTTGATACAGAGGTCATAGTTCTCAGGTGTGCCCCACTTGCCGGAGGCGAAGCGGTTGTAATAGTTTGCTCTGGTCTTGTCGGCTTTTTTTATCATGGACAGAGCCTTTTCCTCAGAGACATTTTCTATTGAAGATATCCTGCCGCATCTTCTTTTGATATCGGCATAGATGAACACCTTCACACAGTCCTTTCTGTCAGCGAGCACATAATCGGCGCAGCGTCCGACGATAACACAGTCGTTTTCAGCCACCTGTCTGATAACATTGTGCTGCATGAGAAAGACCTTGTCGTTAGCGGGAAGTTCGGGTGATGTTCCATAGTCGGCGCTGATCGTTGCGGAAGCGCCGAGCGACAGGGAATAAAGCAGGCTGCTGCTTGCTTTCTCGTCAAATCTTTCGATGTACTCAGAGCTTACGCCGCTTTGTTCTGCGGCAAGCTGAATGATCTCCTTGTCGAAGAAGGAGACGCCGAGTTTTTTTGCTGCGGTCTGACCGATAAGGCGGCCGCCGCTGCCGTACTGTCTTGCGATCGTAATAATCATTTCGCATCACCTGAGGTTATTGTATCACACTGTTTTTGATTTGAAAAGAGTTTTTTACAAAAAAATCGGAATTTTTTGCCAAAAATGTTCTTTTGCCTGCTGTTCAGGGTAAAAAACGTCCCATCAATAGCAATCCAAAATAATAATATCAAAACAGCGGAGAGTGGAGTGCGGCTTTTATTATAAGTTTAGACGTGGAATGAATAGCCAAAGCGCCCCGCAAGGGGCGTGATGCGGACGGATGCTATTAAATTTTCTGCGTTTCAAACACGTCCAGTGCGGTCACGCACCGCCGGATAAAAGAGTGTTGCGAAGGAGAAAGTGATGTGGTATAATGTAGAATGGAGTAAAATCTAAGAAGAAGGGAATGGTAGCTACGAGATTCATCTCATGGAACGTAAACGGACTGAGGGCTTGTCTGCAAAAGGGCTTTGTGGATTTTTATAACAGTGAGCAGGCGGATTTTGTGTGCCTTCAGGAAACGAAAATGCAGGAGGATCAGGCTGACGTGCCGATAGAGTGCGATAAGTATTTCAACAGCGCCGAAAAGAAGGGCTATTCCGGCACAGCGATATTCACATCTCACAAGCCTGTTTCCGTCACCTATAACGGAATGGATATCGACCTTCATGCCCATGAAGGAAGAATGATAACCTTTGAAACAGAAAAATTCTACCTTATAAACGTCTATACCCCGAATTCACAGGACGGTCTGAAAAGGCTTGACTACAGGATGCAGTGGGAGGACGATTTCAGGGACTACATAATGAGGCTTGACAAAATAAAGCCCGTTATCCTCTGCGGTGACCTTAATGTTGCTCATAACGAGATAGACCTCAAAAATCCGAAGACCAACAGGGGCAATGCGGGATTCTCAGACGAGGAAAGAGAAAAGATCGGCAGACTGCTCGATTCCGGCTTTGTTGACAGCTTCCGCTATCTTCATCCCGATGAGACCGGCAGATATTCATGGTGGTCATACAGGTTCAACGCACGAAAGAACAACGCAGGATGGCGCATAGACTACTTTATAGTTTCGGAGCGCATCAAGGATAAGATCACAAGGGCTGATATCCTCTCTGACGTATACGGCAGCGACCACTGTCCGGTCGTCCTTGAAATTGATATTCAGGAGGCGTAAATAATGATCGAAGTAAAAAACATCACAAAGCACTACGGCAGGCGCACGGCGGTGGACGATGTGAGCTTCAACGTAAATAAGGGCGATGTACTCGGATTTCTCGGGCCCAACGGAGCCGGCAAAACTACCACGATGAACATTATAACCGGCTACATATCAAGCGACAGCGGTGAGGTGCTTATCGACGGCAAAAGCATACTTGACGACCCGAAGGAGGCAAAGAAGCTTATCGGCTACCTTCCCGAAATGCCGCCGCTTTATAACGACATGACGGTACAGAAATATCTCGAATTCATGTTCAGGCTCAAAAAGGTAAAGCTTCCGATGAAGGAGCATATCGCCTCTGTCTGCAAAATGGTACAGATAGATGATATCACCGACAGGATCATAAAGCATCTTTCAAAGGGCTACCGTCAGCGTGTGGGACTTGCGCAGGCGCTTTTGGGAGATCCGCCGGTGCTGATACTCGACGAGCCTTCTGTGGGACTTGACCCCGCCCAGATGATCGGGATGAGAAACCTCATCAAAGAACTCGGCAAAAAGCATACCGTCATACTTTCATCACACGTTCTGTCTGAGATACAGAGCGTATGCGGGAGGATAGTCGTTATCAACAACGGAAGGATCGCCGCAGAAGGAAAGACCGACGAGCTTACCGGCACGGCAAGGGGTACGACCATGATGCGCATTGTTATCGAGGGCAGGGAACAGGCAGGCTATTCCATGCTCAAAAATATCGACAGCGTAACGAGGGTATACAAAAAAGGCGAGACCGAAAAGGGCTGCTATGAGTTCCTTGTTGAAAGCACAAGGGATGTGCGCAGGCTGATCTACAGGACTATCGCAAAGAGCGACCTCAATATCATGGCAATGCAGCCCGCAGGACATTCACTTGAAGAGATATTCCTCGATGTTGTTTCGGGGAACAATAACTGACAGGAGGTCTGTATATGTTCGCAATATTCAAGCGTGAGCTTGGCTCCTATTTCACATCGCCTGTGGGCTATGTTGTAATAGCCGCATTCATGGTTTTCAACGGTATTTTCTTTTATATTGACTGTCTCTATGACGGCACATCAAATATGTACAGCGTTTTTCAGAGTATGTTCTACATACTGATGTTCATAATCCCGCTGCTTACGATGAGACTTTTTTCTGAGGACAGGCGCACAAAGACAGATCAGGCACTCCTCACCGCACCTGTTGGCATACCGTCAATAGTATGCGCAAAATATCTTTCGGCGCTTGCGATGCTTGCACTCTGTCTCTTGGGCTATGCAGCAGACGGTATAGTTCTTTCTTTCGTAGCGTCGCCGGACTGGGGAGTAATACTCGGAAATATCATCGCCATGCTGCTTATGGGTTCGGCATTCATTTCCATAGGCGTTTTTGTATCGTCGCTGACCGAGAGCGTTATCGTTGCGGCGGTGTTCTCCTTTGCGATAAACGCCCTGATAAGCATGATCGACAATATCACTTCCACAATTCCCTGGAACTGGCTCAAGGATGCTCTCAGCACGGTATCATTTCAGGCAAAGGCGGATAATTTTTCGCTGGGACTTGTTCCTGCTGCGGATGTGGTATTCTTTGCCAGCGTTACATTTATGTTCCTGTTCTTCACCGACAGGATAATCGACAGAAGAAGATGGGCTTAAAGCGGAGGTGCAGATATGAACGAAGAAGAAAAAATGCCGATCGACGAGGCAGTGAACGAAGAAGAGGAACTGAACGAAGCGCCCCGTGAGCCTGAAACGGAACAGGCTCCAGAAAAGCCTGAAACGGAACAAACTCCCGAAAATAAAACGTCAAAGCCCATGTCCCGCAAAAGGAAGCATGGCATCATCTCGCTGATAACGACAGTCATCGTTGTTGCTGCGGTGGTGCTGGTCAACATTATCGCATCAGCGATAAGCAGCAAAAACTACGGTCTGACAGCCGACCTTACAAAGCTGCGCTCCTTTGAGCTGACAGAAACGACACAGGGAGTAATGTCAAGGCTTGACAAGAAGGTCACCATCTCGTTTATGTCCGACAGAAGCTCATACATATCCCTCGATTCCTACTGCAAGCAGACGGTCTTTATCGCTGAGGAAATGGCGAAATGCTCCAAGGGAACTCTCAGCGTTGAATACGTTGACCTTGTCCGCAACCCGTCCTATGCCGATGATTTCGACAGGAACGAACTCAATACGACAGATATCATTGTGTCCTGCGGAGAGAACAAACAGATACTGACGGTTTCCGACATCTTCAATTTTGAGGACTATTCCGGAAGCTACAAATATATAGTATCGTCCTCTGCCGAAAGAAAGCTGAATAACGCAGTTCTTGCCGTTTCAAACGACATGGTGATAAAGGCGGTGCTTCTCACGGACAACACGGACGCAGATTATTCCTACTTCAAAAGGATGCTCACCTACAACGGTTATGATGTGAGCGAGACAGCCCTGAACAAGGAGGATATCCCTGCGGATGCCGATATGGCAGTGCTTTTTGCACCGTCAGCGGACTATTCGGAGGATGCCGTAAGAAGGCTTGAAAGCTTCCTCTGCAACGGCGGAAAATATGGAAAGACGCTTCTCTTTGCGGCAAACCCGACAGATGTTTCGACCCCGAACCTCGATTCCTTCCTTGAAAAATACAATATTTATTTCGGCATGGGCTATGCCTATGATACCGGAGAGAAGATATTTATGAACGATTCACTCACCGGCGTTTCCGCATCTCAGGCAGAAAGCACGATACCTGTTATTGATATCGACGATTCAAAGCCGGTCGTCATCCCGATAAAGACAAGACCTGTCGGATTTGACAGCGATGAAGGCACATCTCCGCTGCTCGTTTATTCCGAAAAGTCCGGCATGGTTCCGTTCAGCGCAGGCGAGGACTGGGATCCCGAAGGCTCCGTTGTCGGAAACGTATGTGTCCTCGGAATGGCGGATGTCGGATCGGAGGAAAAGTCGTATATTCTTGCCGCAGGATCATACACGATGTTCGACAGGAGCTTTGCAGTTCCCGAAACGTCCGACAAGCTTTACTATACTTATGTTCTCGATTGGGTAAATGACCGTGAAATTGAAAGAGCTGATGATATCCCCGACAAGGTGATCTCAAAATATGACATTGATATCGACAAGCAGACGGCAGTAAACCTTGGATTCATAGTCTATGCCCTGATACCCCTGCTGATACTCGGCACCGGCTTCACTGTTTATCTGATGAGAAAGAACAGATAACGGAGGTGACTGCATGAAAAAGAATGTAAGGAATCTTATCATTGCCGCATCCGCCGCCGCAGTGCTTGGAGGTGTGCTTGCGGCAGTAATGCTCATTCCGGACAGCAAGGAGATCAATGAGTCGGACAACAGACCGTCCGTGATCTTCAACAAAACGGATTGTGTTCCCGAGATGATAACCGTCAAAAACAGAGGCGGTGAGTTTGAGCTTTTGGCTTATGACTACAGTAGCAAAGTCCCGAAGCAGCAGAGTCAGATTACCCTGACCTCAGAAATACCTATCGAAGGCCTTACGGACTATGAAGAGGATATCTATGTCGAATACACCATGCAGGATCACGAAGACCTCAAGCTTTCAAAGACCCTTACCGACAAGATGTATGAGGAGCTGAGAAATATCACGGCTCTCAAGACCATAGACAAAAGCTCCTCAAAATATTCGGAATACGGTCTTGATGAACCCGAATCCACAGTATCTGTCACATTCAGCGACAATTCAAGCTACACCATTGATCTCGGCAATGAGTCGCCCGAAGGTGAGGGCGCATATATAAAGATCGGCGGAGACGAAAATGTATATCTCGTTGACAAAAACACGATAACCTGCTTCTATTTTGAAAAGCTGCAGATGTTTGACAAAAGTCTCGGAAGAGAGATAGAGGACGTAACGTCGCTGACTCTCGGCGGAACGGCTTACAGCAGTGAGATAAATATTGGTCTTAATACGGCATCCTGTTATTCTCAGAAATATAAGATGGACGGACAGGACGGCGGGCTGTGCGATGATAACAGGACTGATGAAATGATAAGCAATGTAGAGGGCTGCCACGCAACATGGATAAGCGCCATCGATGTCACGGACGAGGATATCAGAAAATACGGTCTCGACAAGCCGTACAAAAGAGTGAAGCTCGAGGGCAGTGACGGCAGTTTTGTTGAGATCATAGCCGGCAGTCCGGATGAGGAAAACAAATTCTATCTTATGAACACCGGCGGAAAGATAATCTATCAGTCCGATCCGGACGAGTCGCCGTGGTACGGCGCAGACAGAAGCACCCTGCTCACCGACAATGTGTTCGGCTGCATCGTAAACATGACGGAGAGCCTTGAAGTCACATACGGCGGAAAGACCGAAAAATATACCGTGACCCGCATCCGTTCACTGACGGAGGATTATACCGAAAACTATACCTACAGGGTGTCTCTCGGAGACAAGACCGTTGCCTTCGGCAATTACTCGCAGTTTATCGGCAAGCTTTCCGAATTTGAACGCACCGGAGAGAAGCCCGCATCGCTTGCAGGCTGTACGGAATCGTTCCGTGCGAAGCTGAGCTATCGTGAAAACGAAACATTGACCGATGAGATAATAATATATAAGGATAAGAATAACAAGGCGGTCTTTGTACTCAACGGCAGGATCGTATGCTATGTAGACCCGTCTTATGCCGATGAGGTCTCCGGCTTTATCCCCGAATTGAGTAAAATATACGAATAAAAAGATTTGTTTCTGCTGAATTTATAATTTTTGGTGTTTTGGCTGAAAGTTGAACATGATGTACATTTTTTACTTAAAATTATTGTAGGTTTTTTTTTAAAAAAAACTATATTTATCTTGATTCATTTCATTTTTGATGGTATAATGATTTTATTAAGAATTTGATGTAAAAAATCGGATCTATATCCGGAGGTGTAGAAATGTCTAAAGGGGACAACAGACTTAAAATTTTATACGTTATTGATGAACTGAAGCAAAACAGCAAAACAAAAAGCTTTGATGACCCTACCCGTTATCTGAGCGCAAGCAGACTTATTGAGATCCTTGATGAAAAGTACGGCCTTTCTGCTGACAGAAAATCCGTATACAACTATATCGAGAGCCTCACAAAATACGGCTTCGATATACAGAAAAGCAGAAGGGGCTATTATCTCTGCGAACACTATGACTCTTCCAAAAGCGATGAGGAATTTGAGCTTGCGGAACTGAAAATGATCGTTGATGCACTTGCATCATCAAGATTTATCTCCGCCCAAAAGACCAGAACTATCATAGAGAAGCTCCGTCATCTCACGTCAGAGGGTGCAGATTCTCTCCGCAACAGACAGGTATATCTTGAAAAGTCAGTAAAAAGCGACAATTTTTCTGTTATATACAGCATTGATGCGATCCACAGCGCTATTATCCAAAACAAAAAGATCAGATTCAAATATCAGAAGACCATCGTGAATTTTGACCTTCCGTCCGGCAGGCTCGTTTCAGAAAATAAGCTCGGACCTGACGGTGAGGATAAGATATATTTTCAGAGCCCATACGCTCTCGTCTGGAAAAATGAGTATTATTATCTTATATGCTATGATTCCGAAACCCGCTCGCCAAAGACCTTCCGTGTTGACCGCATGAAGGACGTTATCGTTATGGAGGATCAGGAACGTGAAGGAGGAAAATATTTCGGAGAGATCAGCATAAACGAATATGCAAACACCGCATTTTCAATGTACGGCGGCGAGACCATCAATATAGTGCTGAAGGTCAACAAGGAGCTTGCCGGAGTCATCGCCGACCGCTTCGGAAAGGATATGAGCATCTATCACGATGACGACCCGCATTTCTTCCGCTGTTCCGTCAACGTCCAGAAGAGCAATCAGTTCTATTCATGGCTCAGCGGTTTCGGTACCGACATGGAACTTATCTTCCCGAAGGATATAAAAGACGAATATGTTTCCTATCTTGAATCGCTTGTTTCACTTTACAAGAAATCAGCGAACAGTGCCGCTGAATAAATAAACAACCAAAGAACCGGAGTACGCTTTGTGCGGCTCCGGTTTTTTTGTCCATAAAATGCTAAAAGTGAAAATTATGACAGTATCAAAAAAATGAGAATAATGAAATGCCGTCCTTTTGATATATGCCTTCACTAATTTGTGATATATTGAATAAGATGTAGGGAAAGGAGAGTTGCAAAATGGATGTTATCAAAGAGCTGCAAAACTCTGAATATTTTATAATGCCGTTTCCAAAGGATACCTCACTTGCAATGGCTTATGTTCCGTTCCAGAACGCCGGTAAAATGTATTCCGCAGAGCAGGGAGTATGTGTAGGAACACTGTTTCCTGAGCTGAACAAGCCCTTTGACCCGAAAAATATGTCAGGAGGCGATGAGGATGACTGAACGTGAAAGGATGCTCAGAAGGCTGTCATCTCTTGATTTTGCCGCAGCAGAGCTTCATATCTATCTTGACACCCATCCCGATGATAACAGAACAGCGGATATACTGTCTGAATATAGATCACAAAGAGACGCAGTCCGCAGAGAATACGAAGAAAAATACGGACCACTCAGCAGTATGAATGAAGACGGCAACCGCTGGGCATGGATATCCGACCCATGGCCTTGGGATAATCAGGAGGTGTGATATATGTGGGTGTATGAGAAGAAGCTGCAGTACCCGGTCAATATAAAGCAGACCAACGCAAAATTAGCAAAAATCATCATCTCTCAGTATGGCGGTGCGGACGGAGAACTTGGTGCATCGCTGAGATATCTCAGTCAAAGATACACAGTACCGTTTCCGGAAATAAAGGCTGTACTGACAGATATCGGCACGGAAGAATTAG
>DBWG01000038.1:0-2603 GCA_002308635.1 Ruminococcaceae bacterium UBA1244
CGGCAATGGAAGGAAAGCGTTTGGGACTGCACTCAAAAAGTCTTATCTGCGTACCGAACCACCTGACAGAGCAGATCGGAGCAGACTTTTTGAAGCTCTATCCTAATGCAAATATCCTTATCGCTACAAAGAGAGATTTTGAAAAGGAACACCGCAAAGAGCTGATGGCAAAAATATCAACAGGAAACTATGATGCAATTATCATCGGTCACTCACAGCTTGAAAAAATACCGCTTTCACAGGAACGTCAGCAACGGTATATCGAAGAACAGATCGAAGAAATTGTCCGTAATATCGAAGAACTGAAAGCTATGAGAGGTGAACGCTATCAGATAAAGCAGGCTGAAAAAACAAAAGCAAACCTTGAAACTAAGCTTCAAAAACTCCTTGACAGCCCGAAGGATGATACCGTTACATTTGAGGAATTAGGCATAGACAAACTAATTGTGGACGAGGCTCACCTTTTTAAGAACCTTTTCCTCGCTACGAAAATGCAGAATGTAAGCGGAATTTCAACTTCTTCCGATGTACAGAAAACCGCAGATTTGTTTATGAAAACAAAGTATATGGACGAGATAACCGGCGGCAAAGGAATTATATTTGCAACCGGAACTCCGGTCAGCAATACGCTTTGCGAAGTCTATAATATGCAGCGTTATCTGCAAATGAATCTGCTTAAAGAAATGCACCTTGAACACTTTGACGCTTGGGCAAGTACATTCGGAGAGAATGTTACTCAAATGGAACTTGCTCCCGAAGGCAATACCTACAGGGCAAAAACAAGGTTTTCAAAATTCTTCAATCTGCCTGAGCTTATGGCAATGTTCAAAGAAGTCGCTGATATTCAGACTGCCGATACACTTAATCTTCCCGGAATACCTGAATGTGAGGTACATAATGTTTCGGTCGAACCGACAGAATCACAGAAAGAATTGGTTGCCGCATTATCGGAAAGAGCCGAAGCTATACACAACAGGCTTGTTGATCCGACAGTTGACAATATGTTGAAGCTCACGACTGATGGAAGAAAGATAGGTCTTGACCAACGTCTTATCAATCCCGATCTGCCGGACGAACCGGGTACAAAGGTAAATGTCTGCGTTGACAATGTATTCAGAATATGGAATGAAAGTGCCGGATTTCGTGGAACACAGCTCATCTTCTGCGATTACTCTACACCGAAAAATGACGGTTCATTCAATGTTTATGATGACATTAAGAAAAAACTGACTGCAAAGGGTGTTCCAGAAGCAGAAATTGCCTTTATTCACGATGCAACAACAGAAGCCAAAAGAGAAGAACTTTTTGCAAATGTCAGAAGCGGTAAAATCCGTGTGCTGATCGGTTCCACTCAAAAAATGGGAGCCGGTACCAACGTACAGGATAAATTGATTGCAAGTCACGATCTGGACGCACCTTACCGTCCTGCTGATATGGAGCAAAGGCGTGGAAGAATGGTCAGACAAGGCAATAAAAACGAAAAAGTACATCTTTACCGTTATTGCACAAAAGATAGCTTTGATGCGTACATCTTCCAGATGTTAGAGCGAAAACAGTCATTTATCAGTCAGATAATGACATCAAAGTCACCTCAAAGACGGTGTGACGATGTTGATGAAGCAACACTTTCCTATGCCGAAGTCAAGGCTCTTTGTGTCGGTGACGAAAGGATAAAGGAGAAGATGGAGCTTGACAACGAAGTAGGAAAAATCCGTTTAGAGAGAAGCAGTTATCAGCAGGAACAGTACAGACTTGAGGATATGTCAGAGGATATACAGCGAAAGATAAACATTCTTAAAGAAAATATTCCCAAAAATCAGAATGACTTTTTGTATATCAAAAAACATCCTGTAACTCTTGATAAAGACGGTAAGAAAATCTTTGAGGGTATCACGCTTAACGGAAAACTCTATACCGACAAAAAAGAAGCCGCCGAAGCATTCAAAAATGCATATCAGGGAGTTGTACGGCAGGGCGGCGGTCATAAAGACTATGTTCCTGTTGGAGAATACAGAGGTTTTCAGGTATCTGTTATGTTTGACAGTTTTTCAAAGGTATATAGGGCTAAATTGTCAAGAGACGGAAATTATTTTCTTGATGATTTAGGTACCGACAGCTTTACCCGTATAGATAATGTACTTGATAAAATGGAAAGTCTTTGCAAGGAACGTATAGAAAGACGTTCCGCACACGAAAAAGAATTACAGGAAGTCACAGAACAAATCGGAAAGCCTTTCCCGAAAGAAACAGAGTATCAGACAAAAATAGCTCGCCTTGCCGTCCTGAATGCAGAACTTGATACAGAGGGCAGAAAAAACGAACAGGGCGGCATTACACAGGACAACAAACCATCGGTCAAAGGGCAGGATCAGAGCAAAAAGCCGAAACCTAAGCTATAAAAATGGGGCTTGAAGCCCCATAAAAAATAAAAGGAGGCTTGATAACTTGTTATCTATGTTTGAAAATGACTTGATCGTCATTGAAAACGGTGTTCTTCGGGAGTGTAAAGACAATGATTTGATGACAATTTCTATCCCTGACGGTACGATTGCCATCGCTGACAATGTTTTTCGGAACTGCACAAACCTTATCGAAATCACACT
>DBWG01000038.1:2656-3432 GCA_002308635.1 Ruminococcaceae bacterium UBA1244
CTGTTGACCTGAGTAACGTAAATATAATCGGAGAATATGCTTTTAGCGGTTGTATTTCGTTAAATGAAATTGCCTTTAGTGACAAAATCGGCTATCTGTGCAATGGTATCTTTCTCGGCTGTACAGGCTTAAGGAAAATTACTCTGCCAACAAATATTGCATACATCGGGTGTGAGTGCTTCAAAGATTGTTCTTCTCTGTCCGATATTACTATGCTCAGCATTATGGAGATAGACAACAATGCTTTTGAAGGCTGTTCGGGACTTTGCTCTATAGAATTGCCTAAAACATTGATGCACATTTCCCCTAATGCGTTTTCATTCTGCGATCATCTGCAAACAGTACAGTTACAGAACCGTTCCGTTGACATTGATGAAACGGCTTTTGAAAACACCGTAAATATTATCATTCAATCGACACAATATTCCACTTCTTACGAATTTGCCGATCGTCAGCACTTCCGGTTCTTGCCTGCGGTATTTGATGAAGCACACCGCATTATAACATCTGAACAAGTCGCTAAGCTTGCCAAAGCCGGTGTTATGTTTCAAATGAAAGAAATAGATAAGGAAAATGCTGTGATCCGGTTTGATAAAGGACAGGCTCCAAAAATAGAGTCAGTGATCGGTAAAGACACTGCTGTCATTAAGCAGGAAAAGGAGAGTGAAGCTAATGGCTGAAAGTCAGAATAAACTTAAAGGCAACAAAAGCAAAAAGCCGTTGATAATCACTCTCATTATCATAGGTCTGTTTGTATGGGGACTTATCCTCTACGG
>DBWG01000038.1:3494-3925 GCA_002308635.1 Ruminococcaceae bacterium UBA1244
AATTCAATGAACACACTGTTTACGGCAGAAAGCTTCAGGCTTCCGCTGACAGGTGATGTTATCAAAGAGATATTCGTTATGCAGTATAAGGATTTATGGTGGGTATATGTATCTATCGCTGCCCTGATACTCCTTATGATGACATCCCGTAAGCATAATGATTTTAAGGGTGTTGAACACGGTTCTGCAAGATGGGCTAATCAATCGGAAAAGGATAAATTCACGGATGATACCGGTATCCCATGCGGCGATAACTTTTATCTGACAGTTACACGTCCGAAAAAAATATATCACGAAACGGATAACCTGAATGAATTGGTTATCGGCGGTTCCGGTGCCGGTAAATCGTTCCGTAAAATCAAACCGGATATTATCCAAATGACCGGCAGTTATGTTGTTACAGACCCGTCCGGTGAATTGTATCGTGACAT
>DBWG01000038.1:4101-4323 GCA_002308635.1 Ruminococcaceae bacterium UBA1244
GGCTCGGCTGAAAAACTGCTGTTTACCGTTATGCTTTATTACTACCACAATCCCGATGAAACGGCGACATTCGGTAATGTTGTCAGGCTGTTGGCTACAATTCAGTTTGACAAGCAAACCGGCACAATAAGTCCCGAATGCAAAATAGCTCAATGTGTTGCCGAACATCAGCAAAGGTGCGGCAGGACTGATGCATTGTCTGTTTTTTGGGATAGTATCAAA
>DBWG01000149.1:0-2714 GCA_002308635.1 Ruminococcaceae bacterium UBA1244
ATTTTTTTATTCTGCGGCAGAACTGCCGTCCTTGTTCTCGTCTGTATCTTTATAAAGATCATCATAGTCAATGTCATCAAAGCTGTCATAGTCAAAGTCGTCATCACTGAACTTTTTCATGCGGCTGTCCTTGAACAGAAGGACAGCGATCACTATTTCAGCCGCATAAGCAAGCAGCTTGACACCCTTGTGTATCTTTGCGCCTGTAAGAGACAGCACAAAGACCGTTACGGAGATAACAGCAAGGACGGTAGAGAGTAAATTTCTTTCATTATTGCTCATAGGAAAAACTCCTTCCGGAAATTTTTTGATATGCAGGATACGGTCTGCAAAATTGCAGATCATTCTTCGGTATTCTTATCGTAGGTGTCAACGATAGCCTCATCGGGGTTCTGTGTGATGAGGTTCGGGAGATCATAAGAGTTGCCGCCGAAAGCAGAGAACACGCACATTACAAAAGCAACATCTGTGATGCCGAGAGTGTTGATAAAATTGACAAGGTTGAGGTTGAAATATCTCATATCAATGATATAGATTTCCTCAAATGAATTCATAAGGTTTGAGGGAACAGCATTGCCGTAGCTGTCCTTTACAACAAGGAGCTTTCTGCCGTTCTTGACATTGGAGCGGATCTTTACGATCTGTTCATCGCCGCCGAAGAATGTGAGATAAGCGTTGGACTGGGGATCGCCGATCTCCTTGAAGTAGTTTTTGCTTGAATAGTCAAAGTTGAAAGATGTGTCATAGAAATCGAAATCACACTGAGCGTAGTTGTCCGGAACATAATAGGTGAAGTCCTCAGGGTCGTTTTTGATGTTGATATCGCCGTCAGTGAAGGCATACATAGTTCCGACAAAATCATTGATAGTCTGGGGAGTAAATGTGCTCATGGGCTTGAAATCGGTTCCGGCAGCCTTTGCAAGCTCCTGAGCCGCATAGAAAGCTCCGAGAGGCATCCAGTGGTGGTCGGTGCGGCAGTAGATATCCTCATCAGCGTGCTGTGCAAGGACTGTATCAATATCTACATAAGCGATACCGTCATTCAGTCTGTCGGCAACGTCGTCGATAAATGCCTTCTGGTCGGCGGTGCGCTCAGAGAAATCATCGGGAGTATAGAATTCGCTTGCAAGCGGAGCGATAACGGAGTACATCTTGATGCTGCTGTCAAGCTTGCTTCTGAGTGAATTGAGCGCATCAACATAAGCGTCGCCTGTACCGCCGCCGAACATTTCCATAGCTCTGTAGTGGCCGTTTGTCTTTACAACGATGATGCCGTTTTCGGTAGTATATTCATATTCCTTGTCGATCTCAGCATAGTCCTTTGAGACCTCTTCGGAGGACTCGTCTGCCTTTGAAGCCTGTTCAGACTTTGACTCACCTGAAGAAGCATCTTCTGTCTTTGATTCTGTCTTTGATTCCGCCTTGCTTTCAACAGCTGGAGCGGATGTGCTGTTTTCGTCTTTGCCGCCGTCCTTTCCGCATCCTGAGAACATACAGGTGCAGAGCATAGCCGCAAGGAGAACTGCTAATGTTTTTTTCATTTTTTTACCCCATTTCAAAAAATTTTTCTTTTTCATGAAAGCTGTCTGCCGATATTTATTTTAACCGGAAAGCATCCGGTTATTTGCGGTCTACAGTACCTTTCCAATTATCATTTCGTCATAGACCGGAAAAGGGTCGCCTTCAACACTGAGGTCGCCGGCGGTGCGGAAAAATATCTTTCCGTTTTCGTCGGTCTCCTTGACAAAAACCCTTCTTACATAGGTCTTGTCTTTATAGACGAATGCGATGATATCCATTTCTTCTATTTCGGAAACATCTACCTTTTCTGCAAGTACATGATCCCCGTGATAGAATGTCGGTTCCATTGCCTGCGAAAAGACCTCAACTTCAACGGCATCGGGATGGCCTGTCTTTGTAACATACCTTCCGGTTCTTGCCGAAGGAAATTTTTCCTTTTCCTCAAGACATCCCGTCATGCAGCAGAGGATCATTATACAGGCAGTTACCGCTGCAAAAAGCCTTTTCATACAGGAACACCTCCTGCTTTATCAGAATACCATCTTGTTGTTGATGTACTCAACGAGCTTGTCTATAGCAACTCTTTCCTGCTGCATGGTGTCACGGTCACGTACGGTTACGCAGCCGTCTTCAAGGCTGTCAAAGTCATAAGTGATGCAGAAGGGAGTACCGATCTCGTCCTGACGGCGGTAGCGCTTGCCGATAGAGCCTGCATCGTCAAAGTCTGCCATAAAGTGCTTTGTGAGCATTGTGTATACCTCGTCAGCCTTTTCCGAGAGCTTCTTTGAGAGCGGGAGGACTGCTGCCTTGAAAGGAGCGAGAGCGGGGTGAAGGTGGAGCACGACTCTTGTATCCTTCTCGTCGATGACTTCCTCGTCATAAGCCTCGACCATAATTGCAAGGAACAGACGCTCAACGCCGAGTGACGGCTCGATAACATAAGGAACATACTTTTCGTTGGTCTGGGGGTCAAAGTATTCAAGAGCCTTGCCGCTGGTGTTGATGTGCTGAGTGAGGTCGTAGTCTGTTCTGTCGGCAACGCCCCAAAGCTCGCCCCAGCCGAAGGGGAAGAGATACTCGAAGTCTGTGGTAGCCTTTGAGTAGAAGCAAAGCTCCTCGGGATCGTGGTCACGGAGTCTGAGATTTTCTTCCTTGATGTTGAGAGAATAGAGCCAGTCACGGCAGAAGCTTCT
>DBWG01000149.1:2771-15450 GCA_002308635.1 Ruminococcaceae bacterium UBA1244
TCAAGCTCCATCTGCTCAAACTCACGCACACGGAATATGAAGTTTCCGGGAGTGATCTCGTTTCTGAATGACTTGCCGATCTGAGCAACGCCGAAGGGGACCTTCTTGCGGCTTGTGCGCTGGATATTTGCAAAGTTTACGAAAATACCCTGAGCGGTTTCGGGACGGAGATACAGCTCGTTCTTGCTGTCCTCGGTAACGCCCTGAAAGGTCTTGAACATCAGGTTGAACTGACGGATATCCGTAAAGTTATGTTTTCCGCAGTTGGGGCAGGGGATAGCCTTTTCTTTGATATAGTCTGTCATCTGCTCGTTGCTCCAGCCGGCGACGTTTGTGCCGTCGAAGTCCTCGATAAGATTATCTGCACGGTGGCGGGTCTTGCACTCCTTACAGTCCATAAGCGGGTCGCTGAATCCGCCGAGATGACCCGAAGCCACCCATGTCTGGGGGTTCATAAGGATAGCTGCATCAAGACCGACGTTATACTTGTTTTCCTGAACGAATTTTTTGAGCCATGCAGCCTTGATGTTGTTTTTCAGAGCCATGCCGAGAGGGCCGTAGTCCCATGTGTTTGCAAGACCTCCGTAAATTTCCGAACCCGGATATACAAAGCCTCTGCCTTTGCACAGGGCAACGATCTTTTCCATAGTTTTTTCCGTATTTTTCATTTTATTACCTCCGATAATAATGGAATAACTAACATTATACCACAATTTCCGCCATTGTTCAACACTAATTTGACAAAAAATACCGTAAAATACGGTTTTCGGCACAAAACAAAAAGCAGGAGGTATTTCCTCCTGCCTGTGTATCAGTTGTTTTCTGTATATGTACGTTCTGTGAGAAAATTGCCTTCACTGTCGTAAACCCTGACGATATGCGAATACTCAGCAAAGCCGTTTTTGATATTTGACCTTATTACTGACTGACATTCGGATTTTAAACTGGTATCCAAAATACTTTCATCCGATATACTATAATTCGGTGCTAAATAAAACTCATAAACGAGAGTATTATCATCGGGAAGGTACCACTTGAAATCAGAAATATTCGGGTTGGTTTTTATTGTAGATGAATACAATTTCATTTCCCATTGGGCTCTTGAGCTTTCGTAAAAGGATTTTATAGACGGTTTTTTCTCTTCTGAGCCGCAGCCGGAAGTGACGACAATACCTGCAAATAAAGTCATCATAAATACGAGCAGCATGAGAAGTGAAAGTCTTCTTCTGACTTTCATGGAATTGCCGGAGACTGTGCTTTTTGTTGATCTGTTCATAATTGAACCTCCAGATTTTTTTTCCGTGATATCACACGCTGTTAATTATTGTCAATAGAGTATAATATTATTACGAAAAAACATGGATTTTTTATATTTTTTAAAAATTCCCTATTCAAAAACGAGACGAAATGTGTTATAATAAAACGGATGATAATATGAAGGGAAGGATCTTTTTGAAATATGATGCACAGGACTGTAAGCTGGTGTTTTCTCAGAATCTTACGGATACGATATATGACTTCCGTCTCCGGAACAAGGAGCTTGCATCCATCACAAAGCCCGGACAGTTCGTTCAGGTGCTTGTTCCCGGTAAAACTCTCAGAAGACCGATATCCGTATGTGATATAGAGGACGATGCCATAAGGCTCGTTTTTGAAGTCAGGGGCGAGGGTACCGAGATACTATCTCACACAAAAACAGGCGAAAACATAAATATCATCGCCCCTCTCGGAAAAGGCTTTGAGCTTGACCCGACAAAGAAAACAATATTCATTGGCGGCGGTATAGGCGTTCCGCCTATGCTCTACAGCGCACGTCAGTGCGGAGCCAACGCAACCGTCATAAACGGCTTCCGCAATAAGGATGCGGTGATACTTTCGGAGGATTTTGAAAAAGCAGGCTGCCGTCTTATCGTCACGACTGATGACGGCAGCTTTGGCATACACGGCTTTGTGACACAGCCTCTTGCGGAAATAATTGACGAGGCTGAAATGATATGCGCCTGCGGTCCGACCCCGATGCTCAGAAACATTGCAAAGATGGCTGAGGAAAAGGGTGTGCCGTGTCAGGTGTCTCTTGAACAGCGCATGGCATGCGGAGTCGGAGCCTGTCTGGGATGCGCCGTTGCGGTAAAGGACGGAAACGGCGGTACAGTATATAAGCACGTCTGCAAGGACGGTCCTGTATTTTCGAGTGAGGAGGTTGCTTGGTAATGGCTGATCTTAGTGTTAATATTGCCGGTGTGCATTTCAAAAACCCAATAATCGCAGCGTCCGGAACTATCGGCTTCGGACATGAATACAGCGAGTTTTATCCGCTGTCGGTTTTCGGTGGCATATCCTGCAAGGGAACGACGCTGAAGGAGCGTCCCGGAAATCCGCCTCCGAGAATAGCCGAAACTCCGATGGGAATGCTCAACGCTGTCGGACTGCAGAATCCCGGTGTCGATCACTTCATCGAATATGACCTGCCGTGGCTCAAAAAACAGGATACTGTCGCAATCGCAAATGTTGCGGGCAGCACTCAGGATGACTACTGCCGTATGGCGGAGATACTTTCCGAGACCGACATCGACATGATAGAGCTTAATATTTCCTGTCCAAACGTAAAGGAAGGCGGAGTGCAGTTCGGAACGTCATGTGAATCCGTTGCGGCGATAACAAAGGCTGTAAGAGCCTGCTGCGGAAAGCCGCTCATCATAAAGCTGTCGCCGAATGTTTCGGATATCGCTTCAATCGCAAAGGCAGCAGAGAGCGAGGGTGCGGATGCGGTTTCACTCATAAACACTCTCACCGGAATGAGAATAGACATAAACACCCGCAGACCTATAATCAGAAACATAACCGGCGGAATGTCAGGTCCGGCAGTATTTCCTGTTGCAGTAAGGATGGTCTGGCAGGTAAAGAATGCCGTGAGCATACCGGTCATCGGAATGGGCGGCATAACAACATGGAAGGATGCCGTTGAAATGATGATGGCAGGTGCTGACGCAATACAGATCGGCACGGCACTGTTCACAGACCCATATTCTCCCGTAAAAATAGCCGAGGGACTTAATGCTTATCTTGACAAAAACGGCATGAAGTCCGCAACAGAGCTTACACATACTGTCATAACGGGATGAAAGGAAAAACAGCATGACTAAAATGATGATCGTGCGCCACTGTCAGGCTCAGGGCAACCTTGAAAGATTCTTTCAGGGAAGGATAGACACTGACATAACCCCTCTCGGCGCAAAGCAGATAGAACAGACGGCTCTTCTTTTGAAGGATGAACCGATAGACATAATTTACTGCAGTTCAAAAAAACGTGCCCGCAAGACCGCCGAAGGAATAAACAAATATCACAATAAGGAGATCGTCACCGATGACGGCATTGTTGAGATAAACGCCGGAAAATGGGAGGGCGTTCCGCTGTTGCAGGTCGAGGAGATGTATCCTGAACAGTTCTATAACTGGAAGAACGATCCTGCCGCTTTTCATGCACCCGAAGGCGAGAGCATGAGCGAGGTCTATGACAGGGTCAGCAAAGCAATAATGAATATCGTGAGAAACAATGTCGGAAAGACTATATGCGTTGTTTCTCACGGGTGCGCAATAATGAACATAATGTGCTTCCTTCACGGACTGCCCGTTGAGAGGATAAAGGAAATAAAGCTCGGCCCGAATATGTCCGTCAGTACGGCTGCATTTGACGAAGAGCTTCATCCTTCGGTGCTGTCCGAAAACTATATCGGTCACCTTGGCGGGCTTAGTACAAAAGAGCCGCTGGCGTGAGAAAAACGGAGGTAAGCTATGATAATACTATCCGTTGACTACGGCAGGGTCAGGACAGGCATTGCCGTTTGTGACAAAAATGAGATGCTTGCGTCTCCGGTGTGTGTCATAAAGGAAGTGCGGCAGGACGTTCTTGCCGAAAAGATCGCCGTATTGTGTACCGAAAAACAGGCAGAGCTTGTCGTTCTGGGGCTTCCTGTGAACATGGACGGCAGTGAAGGCGAAAGCGCCGGAAACGTGAGAGCCTTTTCGGAGATACTGTCCGAAAAGACCGGACTGGAGATAGTTCTGCGTGACGAGCGCTGTACTACCGTCACGGCATACAGCTATCTGAACGATACCGATACGAGAGGAAAAAAGCGCAGGGCTGTTGTTGACAGCGTTGCGGCAGTAATAATACTTGAAGATTATTTAAGATACAGGAGGAATGGCTTATGAGTGTTCTTCCGGGGCAGAAGCTGACAATAGGCGAATTGTATGTATCCATGGCGATGGGACTGATACTTTATTTGCTTCCGGGCGACCTGAAAAATCCTGAATATTCGATCTATCTATCGGAGACTAATGTATTTCTTGCAGCATTTGCGATATCAGCGGTATTCTTTCTTGTAATAAAGCGCTATGAAGCGATGGGAGCAATGCTTCTTACGGATTCACTGATAACCGCAGGAGCGTTTGTGTTCACCATAATAAACGGTGCAGTTTCGGACGGAGGAGATTTCTGGCCGGTACTGAGCGATTATCAGCTCATAACGATGTCGATACTCTGGTCGGTGCCGTTTTTTATAACGGTGCTTTTCAGGCTTTTCTCACATGATTCACGGGACACTAATGAAACACGCATGGGTTTTGTAAGGTTCCTGTCCCTGAGCCTTGCAGCACTGATGATAATTTACTTCATGGTGATCATTTTTAGACAGGTCATACCTCAGAGTCCGAACATCTCACCGGAGCGCAGCGTCTACTTTGTTCCTTTTGAAATGATAGGCAGGTGCTTTGAAAATATCGGAGAATGGGGTCTTTCATACATTGTCTGGAACGGCACTCTCCTTGCGCCGCTGACTTTCAGCCTGATGATACTCAGTCCGAGAGTAAAGTTCTGGCACATCCTGTTCATATCATTTGCATTCGGTCTGACGATAGAGATATTCCAGTTTGCATTCAATACAGGGTCAGTATATTCTGACGATGTCATACTTTATGTGTTTGGCGGTTTTATGGGTTTCCTGTTCAAAAAGATACTCGACTATCTCAGGTCGCTGTTTACTATAGGTCAGGACAAGAATATGCTCAGCCTGAAATATACTCCCATCGAAAGCAGACCTCAGAGAGCTGTGACCGAGACCTTTGATGTTGACGAAAAAGAGGACTTTGACGAAAATTTCAGCGATACCAGCGAGTTCCAGCTCATAACCGATGAGCTTCTGAGGGAACATTCCGAAAAAAACGGCTGACAGAACAGCGCACATCCCAAATTTCTGAGGGATGTGCGTTTTTTTATGCTCCGAAAGCAGCTCCCATTATCCCGACAGCATTGTCAAGTGCGGCAGGAACTGCGTGTTCACGGAGAAAGGAGACATAGACTCCGCTCCTGTGTTTTTTGCAGGAGTATTCAGAGATCGTATCGAGGTGGCTCTTTCTGATCCTGAAGCTTTCAAACAAAACAAGACAGTATTTTCCGCCGAAAAAATATACGGAGCTTTTATAGTTCCTTCCTTTCATCCGGTACAGCGCCCTGATACAGCAGATCAGATCTTCAATATCACAGAAGTCAAAAATATAGGGTTCGCTGTCTGTTTTGATCCTGTAGTTTTTTCTCGGGCTTTTTTGCAGTACCGTTATCAGGAGCAGACAGCCATGTTCGTGCTTCATCGCTTCGATAAATACCCTTTTCCCCGAAAGCTCCATTCCGGTTTTAATGGAAGCGCTGCGCAGAAGCTCCCTGAGTATCCTGCGTGAATGTGTTCCCGATATGTCAAGTTCCTCAAAGCTGATGTTCATTTTTTCGAGATCGTCCTCACAAAGAGAAATGATGATCCTTGTTCCGTCAAGCTGACCGATATTCATAGTATCACTCCGTCACATGGTTTCCTGTTGATATAGTATTACAGCCGTCCGTTTTTTGCAATCAATAATTATTGGAAACTTTGCATCATTGTAAATTCCGCAGGCGTGTGATAGAATCAATATGAGGAGGGAACAGAATGTCTCAGAAAATTACACGTCTTGTTCTTAAAAAAACCGCCGGATTTATGAAAAGAGCAGTCCGCTCTGTATGGTTCTGGTTCATAATGCTTGTTCCGGCAGCGTTTTTTCTGATCTTTCTTGCATCAAATGCCAGCGGTTTTGCGGATACATATTCCCGAACGGTATACAGGGTGATCTCCGTTTTCTGGAACAATATTTCGGGCATACTGCCGTTTTCGCTCGGCGAGGTGATACTTCTCCTGCTTCCTGCCGCTCTGCTTGCGTATATGGTATTTGTCATCGTCAGAACGGCACGTTCAAAGGGCAGAAGGATAAAGACCGTACTCAGGGGATTTTTAAGGCTCATCGGTACAGCGTCGCTGATATTCTTTCTGTTCGTCACGAACTGCGGGATAAACTATTACTGTACGGACTTTTCAGAACTGGCGGGAATTTCTGCCCGAAGTGTATCGGCGGAGGAGCTTTATGAGGTCTGTGTTTTTCTTGCCGACAGCGCTTCACAGTGCCGCAGGAGTCTGCCGGAGGACGAAAACGGCGTTATGAAGATCAATGTATCCGATACGGCAGGGTATGCCCGTGACGCAGTGAACGGACTGCACTCACGCTATGACTTTGTGCCCGACGGCTACAGCGTTCCAAAAAGCGTTATGCTTTCGGAAAAGATGTCCTATCTGAATATTACGGGTGTCTATTTTCCGTTTACGTTTGAAGCCAATGTAAACACGGATGCACCTGATTTCACAGTGCCGTTTACAATGTGCCATGAGCTTGCCCATGTAAGAGGCATTATGCACGAGGAGGACGCAAATTTTGCGGCATATCTTTCGTGTATATATTCCGGCAATACCGAACTTGAATACTCC
This sequence comes from Ruminococcaceae bacterium UBA1244, assembly GCA_002308635.1. Taxonomy (GTDB): domain Bacteria; phylum Bacillota; class Clostridia; order Oscillospirales; family Acutalibacteraceae; genus UBA1213. The sequence continues at coordinate 9,617 of DBWG01000149.1, forward strand.
GCGTATATGACCGCCATACTCTATACATCAAGGCATCTCCGCAGTGCGGACAGGGAGCTTTATTCAAAATATCTGACACATCTCAGCGATGGTGTCAGGAGAGATCTCGTGTCGCACAGCGAATACTGGAGCCGTTTTGAAACTCCCGCCGCAGAAACGGCATCAAAAATAAATGACAGCTATCTGAAATCCAACGGCCAGAAAAGCGGAGTCAAAAGCTACGGTGGACTTTCTGACCTGATAATTGCACATTACTTTGATGAGAAAGACCGGAGCAAAGGCGAATAAGACATAAAATATCAAAAAATCCCTGTACAAACTACTTAAAATGTGATATACTATAGTTTAAAAGTTTGGCATTGATAATGCCGCCAATTACCCGCAGAGGTGATAATAATGAAAAAAATACTGATCGCCGACGGTTCCGATGTGAACCAATCCCTGCTGTATGAAATATTCGCATCACAGTATGAGATACTCAGAACGGACAACGGCGAGGATGGTTTCCGTCTGATACTCGAAAACAAGGATGAGCTTGCGGCAATCCTGATGAGCGAGTCCATAGCATCTCACACATCAAAGGAGACTGCGCTGACGCTTTCCGCACTGAAAGTGCTGGAAAATGTTCCTATCATCTATATGCTGGAAAACGGCTCTTCCGGTATAAAGCACCAGAAATTCAGCATACCCTTCAGCGAGGTGCTTGATTCTCCCGTTAATCCCTATATAGCAAAAAAGCGTGTCGCAAACCTGATAGAGTTCTTTTCAAACAAAAAGGCTCTTGAACAGCTTGTGAGCGACCAGACAAAAAAGATACTCCAGCAGAATCGTGAGCTGAGGGAACAGCAGAAAAAAATAAATACCATCAACAACGATGTCCTTGATACTCTCAGCACAGTCATAGAATACCGTGATGTTGAATCCGGCCGCCATATCCACAGGATAAGAAAATTCACCGAAGTAATTCTCAGGATACTTGCGGAAAAATATCCCAAGTATAACATGACGGAGGATAAGATAGAGCTTATAACCTCGGCATCCTCGATTCACGATATCGGAAAGATAGCTATTCCGGATTCAATACTCCTCAGCCCCCGCAGACTCACGTTTGAGGAGTTCCGTGTTATGAAGCAGCACACGATAAAGGGCTGTGAGATACTCGACCAGCTTGAAGCTGTTGAAAAAAATGAGTATTTCAGATACTGTTATGACATCTGCCGCTATCACCACGAAAAATGGGACGGGATGGGCTATCCCGAAGGACTTGTCGGAGATCAGATACCGATCTGGGCGCAGGTGGTTTCGCTTGCTGACTGCTATGATGCGCTCACCAGCGACCGCCCGTATAAGTCTGCATATTCACATGAACAGGCTGTTGAGATGATACGCACCGGAGCCTGCGGTGCTTTTTCGGATGAGATGATGGACTGCTTCAGTGCGGCACTGCCGAAGTTCAAGGAGCTTGCCATAGAATATGCCGACATAAACCACGCAGACAGGAATGTTTCTGCGCCTGCCGGAAAGTCTGAGGATAAGCGCTCCGGCGAGGATCACTCAAAGGACGTATACATCAAGATGGACAGGGACGACCTCATTGAAACTATTGAGCATCTCAAAAAGGCCGTCAGCGAAATGCAGAAGCGTGACCGCAGTGTGCTTGACAGGGTGTCCGATTTTGTGATTGATTTTGATATCAAAAACGATATGCTCCACGAGAGAAAGGGTACAATGAGGGATATCTGCGGATTTGTCCCAAAGAACTATGAGGAAACAATAAATATCCTGTCCGACTGCGTCATGGAAAACTACAAGGCGGATTTTTCAAAGGTGTTCCGTCTGAGAAGTATCAGGGATCAGCTTGAAAGCGGCGAAGAAAGCATAGTCTTTGAATGTCTGATGGATGTCGGCGACGGAGAATACACCGATGTCAGGTGTACAGCCGTTCCGCTTGCTGAGGACGGAGAGATAGATAAGATATGCTTTATCCTGACAAGGCTCCACAAAAACAGCATCGACCACCCATTTGCGTCTGACCGTGATATAGTGACAGGTCTCTGGAACTATACCGGAGTGAAGCGTGAGGTGGACGACTACATAGAAAACAACGGCAAAAACGGATATCATGCCCTTGTTATGATCGACATAGACGACTTCCGCAGCGTCAACCGTGCGGCAGGCTACCGCTTCGGAAATGATATCCTCTGTGATATCACCAACCTTCTCAAATATCAGATCAGCGGAGGAAATATCCTCGGACGCATCGAGGATGATAACTTTGTCGTATTCATCAACGACTGTCCCGACAAAGAGGAACGTGACCTCATTATCGAGGATATTTTCAGCTGTATCCACAAAACATATATTTTCGGCGAGGAGAGGACTCCCGATATCTCGGCTTCACTGGGAATTGCGCTCTATCCTAAGGACGGCAAAAATTTTGACGACCTTTTCAGGAACGCTTCAAAGGCGGTGGAGATCGCAAAACTCAACGGAAAGAATATGTATCTCTATTACAACCAAAATATGGACGAAAACTGGGAGCTTGAAAAAATAGATTCTTCTCTCAGGATAAAGCAGTCCGGCGAGCTTGGCAAAACAGGCTTTGAGGAGTATTTTATCCCCGTTACGGACGCAGCCAGCGGATATATCTTCTCGTATGAGATGCTTGGCATTGATGCAGGATATATGTCCGGACTTACGAGCGTCAGCAGCATATTTGAAGAGGCTCTCAGACACGAAAATATCACGGCTCTTTGTCTTAATGACCTTGACCGCCTTTTTGCATCGGTATATTCTTTGCAGAATGAAAAAATATCCATGCCGGAGCTTTCCGTGCTGACACTTTTTGACGGCGGCGAGACCGATCTCGTGATACCGGCGCTGGAGGATATCCTCAGTAAACACCCCATCGACTGCCGGAATATCTGCTTCATGCTCTCTCATGATATGCTCGAACAGATGACCTCAGCAGAAATATCAGGCTTCTGTTCACAGCTCAGGAGCTTCGGATTCGGAGTCGGGATATTCAATGTCGGTGTTAGGAACATCAACGTGAACTGCTTTGTGGGCGGACTTTTTGACAGGATAGTTTTTTCCCGTGAATTCATCCGTTCCGTTTCGGACGATGTTTATGACCTTGAGATACTTGCAGGGCTTATCAGGTATTTTGAAAAGCTCGGCACAAAATGCGTTCTTCCCGGCGGAACTTCCGAAGAGCTTATCTATGCGCTCAGGGACAGGACATCCTGCTCCTTCGGCATCCACAAGGAACAGCTCATTACGCTTGAGGAGTTCCGTATGCAGATGAACGCATCCTCGATCGTCAGGGAGTATCCTGCACTTTCCCATGAAAAGACATCTCTCGTACTCAACGAAAAGATGTATGACGAGATACTCGAACAAACAAAGTCATTCATTCTTGAATGGTCGCCCCGCTTTGACAAAATAAAGCTTTCAGGCTCGTTCTCCTGCATCTACGGATATGAACCCGATCCCGATGATTTTGTCCGTGATCTCGGCAAAAACGAGATGATACACAACGATGACAAAAAGAAGCTCATAGAAAAAATGAACGCCGCCCGTTCCGACCGTTCCGACTCCGAAGCTTTTGTCAGGGTATTCAACAAAAAGACTGGCGAATATCTCTGGAACAGAGTAAGGTTCGTAACGATACGCAACGCTTCCGACATTCCTGTCAGGATAATGGCAGTGTTTACCGATATTTCCGACAGCCGCAGCGATCCTGTTGACGGCAGACGCAAGGACAGGACGGACTTCATCACAAACCTCTACAACAAACATGCCGCCGAAAACAAGATAAAGAATTATCTCTATGACGAGGGCGCAGGCTCAGGACATTCGTTCCTTATCGCCGAGATATGCGGCTTTGAAGCGCTTGAACATAGTCTTGGTTCAGTTTTTGCAAATGCCGTACTCAAAGAGGCAGCTCAGAACATACGTGAGCTTTTCCGTGATTCCGACATTATCGGCAGAAGCACCGGCAGCCGCTTTATCGTCTTTGTCAAGGGTCTTGACGACAAGGCAAAGGTGCTTGAAAAAGCCGAGCAGATATGCAGGATAATCAACAATTCCTATCAGTCCGATGCAGGTGAGATAACCGTTTTCGGAAAGGTCGGCATAAGTGTCTTCCCGTCAAACGGCAGTACATACGACGATCTTTATTCTGCGGCTCTGAGGGCACTCTATTTTGCAAAGCACAACATCAGGTGCAATGCAGCATTCGTATCCGACTCCAACAATTCAACAAAGCTTCTCCATGAATAAAACAAAACGCACGGTCTGGTTCGGATCGTGCGTTTTTTGCCGTATTCAACCAACGGTTTAGAATGAGGATGAATGGTTGAACATATAAACAAAATGTTGCTTGAAATTTTTTCCTCTGTGTTTTATGATAAATACAGAACAGTAAACGAAATGGAGATGATGCAGAAATGTCAGCACTAATGGAAAAATGTCAGGACGGAACGATACTTCACTGCTTCAACTGGGATCTGAAGGACATCACCTCATGTATGGAGGATATAGCAGCGTCCGGTTTTTCGTCCGTACAGCTCCCGCCTGTACAGACGACACATTATGACAGCGAAAAGGGCCGTCCCTGGCACATAGTATATCAGCCTGCCGCTATGAAAGTAAAGCCCGTTCTCAAAGACAGTCTGCGTGAGCTTTGCAGTGAGGCTCATAAAAACGGGGTAAAGGTCATTGTTGATGTTGTATCGAATCACCTGATATACCGAAAGGGCATTTCTCCCGATGATTACAAAAAGCCGGATCACTGGCATAACGGCGGAAGGCTGACTGACTTTACCAGCCGCCTGAACATCACCACCGGAAATCTCTGCGGGATGGGTGATCTCAACACCGAAAACAAGGAGGTACAGCAGCACGTAAAGGACTTTCTTGATGAGCTTTATGAATCAGGTGCTGACGGTATACGCTGGGATGCCGCAAAGCATATCGGGCTTCCGAGCGAGGGCAGCGACTATTGGCCGTCTGTTCTCGACAAGAGATTCTACAACTACGGCGAGATACTCGAAGGACCTGTTGATTCTGACGAACAGTATGAGCTTATGGAGGAATATGCTTCTCTGATGTCCGTGACGGACAGTCTTTACGGGATATATCTCGTTGACGCTTTCAAGAGCGGAAAAGCACCCGACTGTGAAAGCAAGTGGCTGAAATACGGCATAAGCGCCGAGAGGCTTGTGTTCTGGGGCGAAAGCCATGATACATATTCAAACGGTCCTGACGAAAAGGACGCAACAACAAGGCTGTCTCAGAATATCATTGACAGAGCTTATGCGGTTGCTGCTTCAAGAGAAGGTGCTGCGGCGCTGTACCTGTCACGTCCGGCAGAAATTGACAAGCGTAAGATAATCTACGGCACAAAAGGCAGTATGCACTTCACAAGCCCTGAAGTAAGTGCTGTAAACTTTTTCCATAATGCGATGGCAGGGAAGAAGGACAAGTTCATCGCCGATAACAACTGTGCCGTAATAACCCGCAAAAACGGCGGTGCAGTGATCGTCATGGGTTCCGGCAGCGGAAAGGTGACGGTAAAAAATGCCGGAGGATATGCTGTTCCGGGAAAATACACCGACAGAGTTTCGGGAAATATATTCACTGTCACCAAAAAAGAAATTACCGGCACCGTTGGCGGCACCGGCATTGCAGTAATCTATTGAAATATCATATCAGGCTATGTATAAGAAAGTCCCCTGTTCAATTGAACAGGGGACAATTTGTTTATTTGACTGTTACTGTGAAATACTTCTTTACGATAGTGCCTGCCGAATCCTTAGCCTTTACACAGA
>DBWG01000043.1 GCA_002308635.1 Ruminococcaceae bacterium UBA1244
ATTTTTCAAAATTGATTTCCGTGGCTTTATGCAAAGGTCAATACTGAACGCACAGCCCTGCAGTTCGTTAGAGATACAGCTTCGGATATGCGTGCAGCACAGCTGAACAGTGCATATCCGTTTATCAAGCTTATCGACAAATACGGCTATACCCCAAAGATCAACTATGCCTGCCAGCTTGGTATTGACGAGGCTGTTGTGATCGAGGGAGAACCGGTGACAGAATCATCCATAGCTGACCTGCTGCCTAAGTTCCATCTGAATATACATATTGAGGAAGGCGGCGATAAGGGAATTGCCGTAAACGTTCAGTATAACACTGCTCTCTACAGTCCGAAGCTCGCACAAATCATATCAAACTCCATAGCTGAAAGCGTAAAGTCCATTATTTCAGACTCAGAGCAAAAAATATGTAAAGTCAGTATGCTGACTGATGAGGACAAAAAACGTATCGAAGCCTTCTCTGTTGAGGCTCAGGCGGAAATACCGATACGTTTCTATCATAAGCTTTTTGAAGCGCAGGTAAAAAAAGTTCCCGACAGGACCGCACTGATCGCCTGTGACCATACATATACGTTCAGTGAACTGAACTGCCTTGCAAACCGTCTTGCCAATGCACTCATAGCTGAGGGTGTATGCAGAGGCGACAGGATAGCTATGCTGCTGCCCCGCACAAGCAGACAGATAATATCCATCTATGGCATACTTAAAACCGGTTCGGCATACATTCCCTGTGACCCGGAATATCCCGATGACAGAATACAGTATATCATCGAAAACAGCGGTGCAAAGTTCATCATCACCGACAGACCAAGAGGCTTTGACAACGAAGTCAATGTTGAAGAACTGCTTTTGTGCGAAAACGATACTGACCCCGATGTAAAGATGGAGCCCACAGATACAGCCTATATGATCTACACCTCCGGCTCGACCGGCAGACCAAAAGGTGTTATAATTCCTCACAAAAATATTGCTAACCACCTGACGCCACACCCGGCAAACGTAAATATCAATGCTATCTATACCGATGCACACGCATTCGTGTCGGTCACTACGGTTTCGTTTGATATGTCTCTGAAGGAAACAGCAGGCTCTCTGTGCAACGGTGTGACTCTCGTTCTTGCAAACGAGGATGAAACAAAGGATCCTTTGCTCCTCTGTGACCTGATGGAACGCACCGGCGGCGATGCAATAAATGCCACCTGTTCACGAATGGAACAGTATATGATGCTCAGCCGTTTCCGTGAGGCGCTTTCAAGATGCAGGGTCATCATGAGCGGCGGCGAAAAGTATTCTCCAAAGCTGCTTGAAAACCTCAAAAAGACCACAAAAGCCCGTATATTCAACACCTACGGTCCAACAGAAACGACAGTTTCATGCAATGTCAAAGAACTGACTAATGCTGACACGATCTCGGCAGGACGGCCTCTGCTGAATGCTGTTGAATATATTGTCGATGCTGATGAAAATATTCTTCCCGTAGGCGTTGTCGGAGAATTATATATCGGCGGCGCAGGTGTCGGAGACGGTTACCGCAATAATCCGGAGCTGACTAACAGGAGCTTCATTACGTTCAAAGGCCAGCGTTTCTACCGTTCCGGCGACTATGCAAGATTCACGGATGACGGCGATGTTGTGATACTCGGCAGGACGGACAATCAGGTCAAACTGAGAGGTCTGAGAATCGAGCTGGGGGAGATAGAGCGTGCTATGCTGTCCTGTGACGGCGTTCGTCAGGCTGTGGCGCTCATACGTCCGATAAACGGCATGGATAACCTTTGTGCATATTACAGCGCTGACAGTTCAGTCAGTGAAGAGCTTCTGCGTGATTTCATTTCAAAACGCCTGACTGCATACATGGTTCCTGCTGCGATAATGCGTCTTGACACTATGCCCCAGACTCCAAACGGAAAGACGGATATCCGTGCGCTGCCTCAGCCGAAGCTGAACTCGGAGGAAACCTATACTGCACCTTCCACAAAGGAAGAATCCGTTTTCTGCGATATCTTTGCCCATATCCTCAAGCTTGACAAGGTGAGTGTAGACAGCAGCTTCTTTGATCTCGGCGGTACGTCACTGACAGTTACAAGTGTGCTTGTCGAAGCTAATGATGCAGGCTTTGAGGTTTCCTATGGTGACATCTTCACTCTCAAAACGCCCCGTGCGCTTGCCGCAAAGGTCAGTGGAAAGGATTCTTTCTCGGATGGTCTCTCCGAATATGACTATAACACCATTGATGCCATAATAGCGGATAATACCCTCGTTTCCCTGAAGGAAAGCAAAAACCGTCTCGGAAATATACTCCTCACGGGTGCTACCGGTTTCCTTGGGATACATATACTCAGATATTTACTTGATAATTACAGCGGACACATTTACTGCCTGCTGCGCAGTTCAAAATCAAATACCGCAGAGAAGCGTCTGCGTAGTCAATTATTCTATTATTTCGAGAATAATTACAGTTCATACTTCAAGAACAGGATCACTGTTGTTGAGGGCAGCGTTACATCAACTGATTGGTTCACTCAGCTTGAAAATGAGAAAATAGACACTGTAATAAACTGTGCAGCCCTTGTCAAACACTTCTCAGAGACTAACGATCTTATGGAGGTCAATGCGGAAGGAGTCAAGAAACTTATTGAATTCTGCAAAGCTCACGAAAGTATGCTCGTACAGGTGTCAACGGGCAGCGTTGCCGGTGACAGAGTAAACAACTATCCGCCGGCAGACAAGATCCTCAGCGAGCAGACACTCTACTTCGGTCAGACGGCTTTATGGGCAGGCTTCGTGCTTATGTTGCGATAGGCGCATTCCCATACAGCATGATGGGATTCCCTGTAAAGCTTGCTCCGATCGACGATACCGCAGAAGCGATAGTCCGTCTCTGCACAACACCTGACAAATGCTGCATTTTCCATCCGTTAAACAACCATGTAGTTCCGCTCGGTGATATTATTATGCAGATGCAGGAAATAGGGCTTCCGATCAGGCTTGTTGAAGACGATGAGTTTGCTTCAATGCTCAGTGCTGCGGAGAATGACCCCGAAAAGGCATCTTTCCTCACAACGCTCCTTGCCTATGAAAACAAGGACAGCTCAAGGTCAGTCGAGATGATACGTACAGACAGCGAATACACTACACAAGTACTTTACCGTCTCGGATTCAAGTGGTCAATGACACCGCACAGCTACATGAACAGCTTCCTTCAGGCACTTGAAGGTCTTCGTTTCTTCGAAATAAAGGAGGTAATCTGATGGCGCTTACCCGTACAGGCACTCTACTGAGCAGAAAATTCAATGAATACCTGTTTCCTGCGATAATCAGCTCTATGTCTGTTTTGTTAGCGGCCTTCATTGACGGCATTATCGTGTCAAAGCTCATCAACGATGATGCATTTGCGGCAGTAAATCTTGCCGATCCTGTTGTGCTGTTCATGCAGGCACTGTTCTTTGTCTTCGGCATCGGTGCGGCCATAAGCATTTCAATTGCAAAGGGACAGCGTAATGTCAAAAAGGCGAACGCTCTGTTTACGCTGTCCTTCGCCGGTTCGGTCATTGTATCGCTGATCGCAGCTGCTGCCGGAGTGATGCTTATCGACCCGATAACCTCCGCTCTCTGCACCGAACCTCAGCTAAGAGGACTTGTCAGGAATTATGCGCTGTATACATTGATCGGTACACCAAAAAACGCACGCTCAGTTTCATAAAACTCAGCAAAGCAGATCTCGGATATTTCGGCGAGCTGTGTTCAAGCGGTATCGCCTCAGTCCTGAATACGATACTGCTTTTTGTCAGAACGATACTTCTTAACCGTATCGTTGTTGCAGCGGGCGGTGCTGACGCTATTGCGGTTTTTTCGGTCTGCAGCTTCACTGTGACATTTATCTCAATGTTCATTTCCGGCGGCGCTGATACTATGACTCCGATCATCAGCCTGCTCTACGGTGAAAAAGATCACAAGGGAATGGATATTGTTCTTCGCAGGACGTTTCTCTTTGTATGCACGTCCTGTTTGGTATTAACTGCAGCCGTTATCGCCTTCCCGCAAATGTTACTTGAACTGTTTTCTGTGACCTCGCCTGAGCGTGTAGAAATGGGAATAACAGCAGTACGGATATTCTCGCTGTGCTTTGTGTTTATGGGTGCGTGCATTATTATGATGAACTATCTTCAGGCAAGCAGACACAAGGCTCTCTCTCTGATGATCACATTTCTGTGCGGCATAGTTATCATTGTCCCGCTTTCTTACTGCCTGTCTCTTGTTTTTGGCGTTACGGGTATATGGTGGTCATTTATAATCTCTGAGTCTCTGACTGCTGCGGTCACACTATTGGTCTGCTTTATCATCAGCCGGACCAGAAGAATCAAATACAGCGGTATCTTGCTGCATGAGCGTCTTACAGATACGGACTCTCTCTTTGACGTGAGCCTTATGCCGGAAAAAGCACAGGCAAGCGCCGTCTCTAAGGAGCTTACGGAATTTTGCAATAAACATAATGTCGATAGTATAAAGTCGAAACTTGCAGGTCTTTTAGCTGAGGAGATAGTTGAAAATATACGATACTTTAACAAGGACAAAAAACAGCCCCAGATCGACCTTTTCTGTCATGTCACAGACACCGATGTCATTATCTCTGTTCGTGACAACGGCAGCACCTTCGACTCTATCACTGTAGATGACGGCTGCGAGGAATTTACCAATCTCAAAATGATACATTCCATAGCAGATAAGGTATCCTATTCCAGAACGCTTGGCATGAATACGATGCTCGTTTCCATACCGAACGGGCACAAATAACTCAGCCGGCTCTGTATTTAAAAATCTTAATAAATGGAGAACATAAAGATCACCGGTTTTGCTGCGGAGCTTTATGTTGGATAAAAAAATGAAACATTCAATTTTTTGGAAATTTGTGCTTATCATCCTTCCGCTTGTCCTGATAGTGGATATAGCAGTTCTCTCAGCGGCGTATGTGATCACATATCAGTCTACCATGGCTCACTGCCGTGACGATGTAGAGAATGCAGCCGTTATTGCCGCAAGATACTTTGAAATGGCAGACATAGATTCAGAAGCAGAACTGAATATTTTCTGTGAAAGCTTTGATGAACTCTGCGAAGTCATGGATATGGCATACGTCTATACGGAGATACCGGATCCCGAAAAAGGCTGCAAGAAATATCTTTCGATCGGTTACGGCAAAGATGCTGCCCAATCCGCAAAAGAATCTCATTACATAGGATATGTCTCTGACGAACTTTTTGACGAGGAGACGGAAGCGTTCCGTGAAAACAAAACTACCTTCTGTGAGATCAATAACCAATACGGAAATACCATCATCTGTTTTACTCCCGTAAAACGTCACATCGTTTATTCGTCTCCGGATGAGGGGAATTTTGCTATATCCGGAGACGGATTTAAAGAAGAAACTCTGAGCATAGCCGGAGCAGAAATGTCTGTAAGCGGAGCTATCAGCAATGTACGGCAAAAATTCGGATACATCAAGCTTTTTGTGTTCATTTCTTCTGTGCTTATCGTGTTTATCATATCATTCATTCTGAAAAGAATGATAGAAAAGCCCGCACACCTTATCAGTCAGAAAATGTCCGATTTTGTTCACGACCGCAATCAAAAAACCGAACCGCTGAAGATCAGGGGACATGATGAATTCGCTAAAATGGCGGAAGCTTTCAACAGTATGACTGCTGAAATAGACAGACATATTGAAAATATTTCTCAGCTGAACCGAGAAAAAGCAATGCAGGAAACAGAGCTGAATATTGCCCGTGAAATACAGAAAGGCTTTTTGGAGCCTTCATCTTTTCATAACGACAGCGCAGATATCCATGCCTGTATGTTTCCTGCAAAGGATGTCGGAGGAGATCTCTACGATTACCGCATACTTAGTGACGGCAGCGTTTGTGTTATCATTGCCGATGTTTCGGGAAAGGGCGTTTCGGCAGCTTTATTTATGGCTAATGCCATTACCATGCTGCGCCAGTATGCCGAGGCAGGATTATCGCCGGGCAGGATAATGTCTGAATATAATAATCATTTGGCAAACCATAACCCGAATATGATGTTTATAACTACATTCATCGGAATATATCATCCTGATACAGGAGAGCTTGTATATTCCAATGCCGGACATAATCCGCCTTATATACTGTCAGACAGCCTTATCGAAGTTGAAAGTATGTTTGAGTCTGCGGCCGGTCTTTTTGATGATGAACAATATACGGAAAAACGCCTGAAAATGAAACCCGGTGATACTCTGTTCCTTTATACCGATGGTGTTACCGAAGCCAAAAGTACAGACAACACGCTTTATGGGGATTTGCGTTTAAAAGATACACTTTCCGAGCATCTGCACAAACCGGGTGAGGATGTTCTTAATGCAGTTCTCAGCAGCATTAAGGATTTTTCCGGAGATGCCGAACAAAGCGATGATATTACCATACTCACCATGACTGTTCCGGAAGTCAGACGGTATTCCCTGAAGCTTGATGCCAGAACGGAAAACCTTCCAACTATCAACGAACTGATCTTTTCACTTGATATCAGCAAGGAGGATAAACGTACACTCCGGCTCATCATTGAGGAAATGTTCGTAAATATATGCAGCTATGCCTATAAAGACGGAGACGGTCAGGCGGAGTTGATAATTGAACAGGACACTAAAAAGATCACTATGACATTTATTGACAGCGGTGTTCCGTTCGACCCGACAAAGGACGTGCTGGATATCAATGATTATGACATTGACAATGATATCGGCGGATTGGGACGCTTTATTACCTTTGAAATATCCGATGACTATTCATATCAGTACAAGGACGGAAAAAATATTCTGACTATCATCAAAAACCTTAACGGTGCCAAGAAAACATAAGCCTGACTGCTCTTTCGGCTTGTACTCTGCATACCGTTCAAAAAACAGCCTGACACCTTATAACAGATGTCAGGCTGTTTTTATGGAGACAGTACACGGAAAGTATCATTGCTCAAAAAAGCTTTTGATCACACCAAGGCTTTTCGTTCCTTTAATATTCTTTCCGTATTGTAATCTGCCGACTTTTCATTTTTGGCCGTCAGCATATAGAATTCCCGTATTCTTTCCCTGCTGTAATCGCCGCTTATCAGTTCTGCCCTGAAAAGATAATAATACACTACTGTAGATGATAATTAATCAAGACCTGAATCTTTAAGAGCATCACGTGCGATTTTTATAATGAGATCATGCCTTTTGTTTATAAGGTCGATCATTTTTTGAAGCGTGTCCAACCCTAAAAACTCAATACTTGAAAGCAGGCTTTTCGGGTTAGATTCCGTGATATGCGCATTTGTGATCGCAGCAATCTCGTTCAGAACAAGGTGTATCTTTTACCTACAAGAAA
>DBWG01000034.1 GCA_002308635.1 Ruminococcaceae bacterium UBA1244
TGATCTTAGCTCCGGATAGAAAAATATAAAAAATAAGCATCGGACGCTAACGCTCCCGACGCTTATACATTTTGTATATTATACTTTTTGTAGATTATATATACTATTCGTATATTATACTTTTGGTATTATATTATTCCTGATCTTTCAGCAAAGTGTACGGCATCAATTTTTGTATTGACACCGAATTTTTTGTAGGTCTCCTTGATATGGTACTTCACCGTCGCCTCTTTCAGAGAAAGCCGTTCAGATATCTGGCGGACAGTCAGTCCCTCTGCCTGAAGCTTCAGTATATTTACCGCATTTTCCGTCAGCACCGCCGATTCCGCAACAGATGAGCGAAGGTACGAAGGATATTTCAGCGCTATGGCCTTCGTTTTTGCAAAGATCCTTTCAAACCATTCCTTCCGGATTCCGGCATCATTCAAAAAGCCGTCCCGCATCTCGCTGAGAAGCTCAAAAACCGCCGCACCCTCTTCTGCGACCACACTTACATAGTCTATCTCGCAGGCTTTTCTGAGAGCTTTTGTCAGTTCCTCCTGCCATTCGCCGCCGGTTCTGTATTTTAATATTGCAGAAAGCAGTCCTAACTGTATGAGAAGATATGTCCTTCCATAGCTTTCCGCATAGTATCTCAGCTTTGATATCAGAGCCGCCGCCGAAACGTATTTTTTATATATGATATAGCACCTGATCTTCACCATGTACAAAAAGCGGTCCATTATATAAAAATCGTTGTTTTCATCCGGTGCTGTTCCGTACCAGTTTTCAATGCAGCTCATATCCGGACACGTCATCGAGAGCCTGCACCTCATTGCATAGGCATTTGTCAGTATCTTTTCCTCGTGAAGCCCTTCAAATTTTTTCAAAAATCCGTCAAAGCATTTTTCCGCACTTTCAGCAGACTCCTCCGATAAAAGTATCCTCGTTCTGAGAGCCGCCGCAACAAATTCAAGAGAAGCATCGTCTCCCGATCTTGCATCAATATTGACTCCCGACAGGCAGTCCAGCACTACATCAACAGGAAATCCTTTTTCATAATAGCTTTCTCCAAGAGCAAGCTTTGCGATGTGCCTTTCATCTATGCCGAGTATAGCACACACCATCTTTCCGTATTTGCCGACTATCTCGTCATCATGCTCAGACCACCTGCAAAAATCCTTTCCTCCGTTGATAAGCGACGGCAGGTTTGATGTCAGTCCGAGAGAAGGCAGGCTCATGCCGCTGCGTATCATAACATCAAAGCTTCTCTGAACTATTGCGACCATATTATTTGATCTTCTGTGCGGCAGAGAAATATCAAGATACGCAAGAGTGATTTCGGCCTCCTTTTTCTGTACGCCGCGGTAATCGTCTATTTTGCCCGCAAGACGGTTGTACCAGTATTCACTTTTTTCGGTATCCATCAGCAGTGAACACAGCATCGACATCCCTCTCATAAGATAGATGCTGCTTTCGATCTCCTTGTCGCTCAAAGCCGCATAATATTCCCTCATCTCATAATAATTTCCAACTCCGGGCTCATTCCTCGAATTCCTTATCAGAATATTTATAACGTGTTCGGAATTATCAATATAGCTGAACATTTTTATCGCCTGTATATCCTTGCCGTTGAGCTGATAATACATTGCGGCGTTATAATACAGTTCAAGTATGGCCTGTCTGCTGTAATGCTTTTCACGGTATCTTCTGAAGCCTTCAAGCGCCTCCGGGCGTATCCTCACTATATCATCAAAGTGCGTAAAGAATGCCGCATTTTCCTCACAGCGTTTTATCATGCGGTCGATATCCTCAATGCCCGTTATCATCCTTGCAAGCTCCGGCGTGAATTCATCGACTATGCTGACCCTGCACAAAAAATCAAGGACATCACTGTCATAGTACGTATAGACATTTTCCGTAAGGTGCTGTCCGAAAACATTCATTGCTTCTTCCAGCGCAAGTTCAAATTTCATCTTGCCGATATGAGGAAAAAGACACCTCAGTGCAAAAGGATGTCCCATAGTTGCGTTTCTTACATTTGCTATTTCCTTGTCGGTCACTATCACATCCGACGCAAGAAAAAACTGCTTTATCTCATATTCCGAAAGTCCGAGATCACTCTCATTCAGCACACAAAAGCTGTTTGCAAAAAAACTGCTGATAAGCCACTCCGGAAGCATTATGCGCCCGATAAGCACCACCTGTATATTTTCTTTTTTCAGGAGTGCGGCTACCTCTTCACGACACACCTTGTTTGACAGGAGCTGTATGTCATCTATCACCGCAATGCTGACTCTTTTGGAGTCTTTTTTTTCAAGAAGCTCGGAAACGTCCCACCTCTGAGTCATACACGAAAGATAAAAATAATTTCTTCCCTCAAGGAATTTTTTTATCATCTCCGTCTTTCCGAAACCCGTAGCGCCATAGATATATACAGGCTGTTTCAGTTCAAAGGCTTTTTTCAGTTTTCTGAAAGCGCCCGCAGGTTTGATATAAATTTCCGACAAAGCCATCACTTCCTTTTTGGTATGAAAAAACGGCGGTATCATCTGAAAATACCGCCGTTTCTCCGTAAGTGTAAAAAAGGGATCAAAACTGTTTAATAAAGGGGATATAAACAGCCTGTCTGAAAAACAAACACGAAGAAAGAATAACCGTGCTTTTTCCGTCAAGCTTATAATACCACTAAAACGGGCGAATATCACTACCCGCATGGATAGTATTGTATGTTTATTTTAAAAAACGAGTTTGCTTTTTTCAAAATATTGATAAACTGCCGAATTTGCATATCCGGCACTTGCATTTTTTCAGAAATAGCCATAATTATTTTATTGATTTCTCATAATAGTATATCTATATCCACAGTTTTGGGCTGACAGTTATTTTTCAGTACACCGGATCTTTCTGCATACCCACTTTTCATTATCATGTGGATAATATTTCCAGACCATACAGACACTTAATACTACTACTTAGGATAGTATACTGCTTTTTCTGTTGATTGTCAATATAAAATGATATCTCCAAAAACGCAAAACAGCCGGATATCATTTGTGAATATACATTCTTGCCGGTTTTGTCTCAATGTAATATAATCGTATTGTTGCATTGTTTTTCTCCTTGTTGTTTTGATGTTTTTTGCAGGCACATCCTGACTATATCACGAAGGATATCCGGTGTCAACAAAAAGCACCTTTATTTTCCTTTATTTTCAGGCACGGAAATCAATTTTGAAAAA
>DBWG01000152.1 GCA_002308635.1 Ruminococcaceae bacterium UBA1244
ATCTGACAACTTGCACAAATATTTTGCTTAAAATCGAAATTCACCCCCTGCATTCATCCCTTGAATCAACGAGATTCAAGGGATTGTTTGTGCATTATAACGAAACTTTTGAAATTTGCTCATTTATAGTTTATACTCTAACATACACTCGCTGGCGACCGTAAATTGGAAGTATCTGACGATCTCCCTTTTTCTCCCAACCCTCAACTCTGACCATCAATGCAGAGATGGCATATGAGTCGGACGGTTTCATATCCTCTTTCGGCTTGCAGAAGCATTCGCACCAGATTTCCATATTGCTGACGGTTTCTCTTTTGTTTTTGCCCTCGGCACGAGTCGGTGCATCCTTATCTTGGAGAAACTCTCTTCTCTGCCAGATACTCATGCTGTCCCAATTGTCGGGAAGAAGTTCCTCCAGATATTCACGAACCAATCCTTCACGGTCGTCATGCTCCATCGCTTCACGCTGTTCCTGCTCGGCATATTTTTCAAGTTCGGAGTCAAGATATAATTCTTCTCCCGACTCTGCGATTTCCTTGACTTCCGCCCATATTTGCTCCACTGTACCTCTGTCAAGCTCCCACGGCTTGTGTTTTCCTTCGCCGCTTACTTTGACATTCCAGAATCTGCGGTTGCCGGTTATATCACGCAGGTAGCCGTTTTCGCTGTTCGTTGTACCGAAGAAAATACACTGCCTTGGATGCGGTGTTACCCTTCTGCCGAAACTCGCACGATACTTATCGTCCTGTCGGGAAATAAAGGCTTTCACCTTATCAATATCAGCTTTTTTCATGCCGGCAAGCTCTCCGATTTCCAGAATCCAATAGCCCTGTAATTTTTCAGCCGCTGTTTTATCGTTCATATCGGAGAGTGCCAAGCTGTCAGAAAACCATTCCATACCCAAAGCGGCAATAAATGTACTTTTGCCGATACCCTGTGCTCCGTTGAGAACCAGCATGGTATCAAATTTGATGCCGGGGTGATATACACGCATATAAGCGGCACAAAGAGTCTTTCGTGTTACCGCCCTGACGTATGTGTTGTCCTCTGCACCGAGGTAGTCGATAATGGCTGTTTCGGCTCTTTTGACACCGTCCCACAGCGGCAGTGCTTCATACATTTCATGAATGGGGTGGTAGGAACGGTCGTCCGTCACCTTCGTTACGGCTATATGGTAATTTCTGTCCGAAAAGCGTCCGTAGTGGGAATCAATATAGCTGATAAGCTGTGCATCGTCCGCATCACGCCAGAATCTTGCCGGATGTTTCCACGGCACTTCGCCCTTGATTTCCATGCCGTCCGCCAGTGCATTAAACACGATGGCTTTCAGGTTAGGGTCGTTTTCCATGATAACGGTGATGTTGTGCAGACAGTTTTCAAGACTGCCGTTTTTGTCTCTGCTGAGCTGCTTTGTCCAGTCGGTATCTTCAAAGTCTTTTTCAGCTTCATCGAATTTTTCTTTTGCCGCTGCGATTTTCACCGTATCGTCCTGCATGGCAAAATCGCACATTGCCTTGAACGATGCCTTGTCGTCTTTATCTCCGAATTTGTGTACACGAACAAGGTCAAAGGCATTGAGCAGCTTTCCTCCTGCTGGGTCTGTGGCATGGTGGCTGTATGCGAACTTATCATCGTAAATAACGACACCCGCTGTGCCCTCGCCGGGGATATAATCATATCTGCCCTCTATAGCGGACTGTTCGTAAACATCTGATAAAAATTTGCTTATGGTGTCCTGTATGGTATAGGTTCTGCAAAACACACCCACTATTCCGCCTTTGGCAAGAGGGTCTTCCGCCTTTTTCTGTGCCGCTTGTTTAGCTTTGCTTTCACGGGAAGATGTCGGCAGTCTTGTAATATCCGTCCATTCGGGATGAGCTGCAAGGATAACATCGGGGTCAAGCCACTCCTTTTCGGCTTCCTTATACACGAAAACTCCATTCATCGGCGTGGACGGCCAATACATCAGCTGATTCGGCTGATAGGAACATTCGTCAAAATAATCCATGCCAAGCGACTGTGCCACATAGCGGGAAACTGCGGCAAATTCATCCGGTGTAACATCTCTTGTAAGGGGGAAAATGATTCTGACTCTCGGCTTTTCCTCCGTACTGCTGTGTGTGGTATAAAGGCATGAGGTATAGGGAACATTGGTTTCATAGTTTTCAAGAAAAGCCCTGTCAATCCGGTCACCGTCCAAAGCTATCATTGAACGGCTTGTCACCATATCAGCTTTTCTGCGGCCGCCTTTCAGCACACCGCCGACAAAACCTCCGTGATCTTTGGCATCGGCTCTCTGCGTCTTTGACATCTTTGCGTATTCTTCCGCTGACTCCGTGGTGCGGATAGGTGTTTTCAGTCTTTCTTTCAGTGCATCGTACTTGATGGTCTTATTGACCCACTTCTTTGCATTGCGGCTGTTGCCGTAAGCTATTGATAATTCTCTCATAAAGTACCTCCTACAATTCTTTTGCGGTCGTCAAGGTTCATTTTCAACTCACGGAGTGTGCCTTTCCAATAGGGCTGCACGAATACTTTTTTACCGTTTGTATAATGTCTCCAATGACCTATGACATACCAGACCAAAGTGTTTTTGTGGTTTCCGTACATAGCTGTCTGTATATCTTCGTATCTGATGATGTGCTTTTTGACATATCTTGTCACTCTTTTACGCTTTTTTGACTTTTGATGTTTTTTAACCGCCTCCGTTCTCGGATGAGAAAATATTGTCTGTACGGTCGGGTGAAGCAGAGCAATCTGGATGCCGTACCAGGTGTTCAGAAAGAGTACGGCATATTTCAATACTCCCGACAAAGACATATTCTGACTCATATACTCACGCTGTTCCTTTGAAATGTTATGCCAGCCGTAATCGGACAGCATAATGCTGTCAACCCCCTCACACACCATCATCGGAACAAACGAAGTTTGATCTCCCTGTACCGTAACGACAGCACCAACGCAGGCAAGTGAGCCTCCTGCATTTTTGATTCTGTCACGATAATCCTCAAAAACAACCACTCTTGCACTGCACACTCTGCCGTTTTCCTTATCGACATCTCTTTCATCGACTGTAATGTCACAGTCAAGCAGCGGCACGGTACCGGCAAAAAACAGATCGGAGGGAACACTGCCGTCTTTGGAGATGCCGCTGTTTTTCCAAAGTTCACAGACAGCAGTATCTTCTCTGCCCATCATGTGTATATAGTCACTCGGCTTGGATTTGCATATATCATCCCAGATCATTCGGTTGGTATTTTCACCAAGATATGTGACAGGACAGCAGTGCAGGGCACTGTTTTCATCTGTAACATTATTGCGTTTTTTCATTTCTTTTCTGAATGCGACAAGGTCTTTTACGCTGATTTCAAGCGGATGTTCGTCACAGTACTCCAACACCGCAAGCACCTTTTGAAACTCGTAATCGGACATAGCCATAAAGTTTCTTTTGAACTCTGTAAACTGTTCCTGTGTCATCAGCTGTGCAAGTCCCATATAAATGGAATGAAAAGCCTGTTCTCTCGTAAGTTCCATCATACATCCTCCTCCAAATTATACTCTCTGTATAATTCTGTAAATCGGCGAATTTTTATTCCTTTTCTATTCGCCCTGCTGATTTCTGCTTTCATGCCTTCCGTGACAGTATCGCCAAACACCCACAGCTGCTCACAGCGGCCGATCAGTACCATGTCCATAAACATTGCAAGGTCACGCTCTGTTTCCTCGTTCATAAACTGCGGAAACAGAAGGTGCGGAGCAAGGGGAATGGCATTATTGTCAACTGCAAAGCGGCAGTGTCTTTTGGCTTTCTCGGTGTTAACAGCTGTATCACCGGAGTAGGGACTGCAAATATACACAAGCGGTCTGTATCTTGCAGC
>DBWG01000025.1:0-12315 GCA_002308635.1 Ruminococcaceae bacterium UBA1244
AAGGTATATATCTATTCCCTGCCGCTGCAGATCGAGCAGCGTATTCAAATGATCATATGAACTTCTGTTTTATAAGCCGATATTTCAGTGTATAGACGTTTCTTTAATGTTTGGACGCTGGTTTGTACGTGACCGCAACTTGTACATTAATCTTAAAGTTTCAATGCAACTCGAAAATAACACTGCTATCAGGTTTCACACATGATAACAAAGACAGCATAAATGACATATATCAATAAAATACATAAATATTTTAAATACAAAATATAAATCATTTATTATCTATACTCCCTGACCTTTTTTCGTGTTTTTATACATAATCAGGTATTGATTTGACAAAATGTTAATTTATTAATTATGCTAAAAAAACATTGACACTTTTTGTCATAACTGCTATAATAACAAAGGTCGGTAACCAAACCAATTATAATTACAAAGGAGAATGTATTATGGAACAGAAAGGTTCAATGCTTTTGAAAGTTATGAGCATCATCATGATCGTCGGCGGTATCATCGGTGCCGTTGGAAGCGTACTCATGGTTTTGCTTGCAGGCGTATTTACATCAGTTGCTAACGAAACTGAAGTTAAGCTGGCTGCTGCTGAGGCAGGCACAAGTTCAGGCACTGTTACGGCAGCTCTTTGGATCGGCGCTATTTTCCTGGTTGCTTCTGCAGTCATCGAAATCATCGCAGGCGTTAAGGGCAAGAAAAACTGGAACAATCCTGCTGCAGCTAAAACTCTTCTGGTATGGGGCATCATCTGTGCTGTTATGTCAGTCATCGGCATCATCATTTCACAGAACTTCCTCTCAGTCCTTACTGGTCTTGTAGTTCCGGTACTCTACATCGTAGGTGCAGTTCAGCTCAAGAAGCAGGCTCAGTAATATATCCTATAACATAAATAAGCCCGTGATCCACCGATGAATACGGATCACGGGCATTTTGTTTTGCTCACCTATAAAAAGCCGTCCGGGGATATTTCCGGGCGACTTTTTGCTGCTGTTGATATCAGTCGTCTCTGTGGTCAAAAACTCTCTTTGTCTTTTTCTCTGAACGTGGAAGAGTTCCGACAGGCACTACCACTACCTTGGGAGTAACGCCTATTTTTGTTTTGAATATAGTTTTTATGATCTCGGCTGTTTTGTCAAAATTAACACGGCCTTCGGCTTCAACAGTAATAAGAATGATATCACGGTTTTTCTCTTCATCATGGGCAATATCAATTTTATACTCACTCGAAACGCCGTCAACCGTACCGAGCAGCTCTTCGACCTGACTCGGGAACATATTAACGCCGTGTACTTTGAACATATCGTCGCTTCTGCCTTTTATAACGTCAAGTCTGGGATAGCATCTGCCGCAGGGACAAGCACCCGGGATTATCCTTGAAAGGTCATGTGTGCGGAATCTCAGGAGAGGAGCGCCTTCTTTGACGAGAGTTGTAATAACTATCTCGCCTTCCTCGCCGTCCTCAACATTTTTGCCGGTCTGGGGATCAATGATCTCAATATAGATATAATCGTCCCAATAGTGCATTCCGGTCTGTTTGTCGCAGTTTATTCCGATACCGGGGCCGTATATCTCGGTAAGTCCGTAGATATCATAAAGCTCTATTCCAAGCTCGTTGGAAATATATTCACGCTTTTTATCGCTCCATCTCTCCGAACCGATAACGCCCTTTTTGAGACAGATATCCTTTTTAAGTCCACGCTTGTTGATCTCTTCAGCAAGAAGCAGCGCATAGCTTGAAGTCGCACATATAACGGTAGACTTCAGATCCTGCATCATCTGCAGCTGCTTTTCGGTATTGCCGGGACCCATAGGTATCGCCATAGCTCCAAGCTTTTCGCATCCTGCCTGAAAACCGATGCCTGCCGTCCAGAGACCATATCCGGGTGTGATCTGTATACGGTCGCTTTTGCCGATGCCGGCAGTCTCATAGCATCTTGCAAACATTGTTGCCCAGTCGTCAACATCCTTTGCTGTATATGGGATGATAACCGGCTTTCCGGTGGTACCGGAGGAAGAGTGTATCCTTACGATATCCTCGTCCGGAACTGCCTGTATTCCAAGAGGATAGGCGTTTCTCAGCTCCGCCTTATCAACAAAGGGCAGCTTCTTAAAATCCTCAACAGTTTTGATCTCCGTGATGCCAAGCTCACGGTACATCCTTCCGAAATAATTATCGGAACTGATAATTGCTTTCAGACGTTCATTTACAAGTGATAATTGTTTTTCTGTTATCTGCATTGTTTTTCCTCTCCTATCTCATATCCTGCCGAAAAAGCGGCAAGATTTTTTTCCAGAAATCTTTCAGGTACGGTTTTGATGATCTCATTTCTGACGGTCTCTTCGCTCAGACCAAGCTCGCCTGTTCCGACCGCCGCACCAAGAACGGCAACATTGAAAAACTTTGATGACCCGAATGGTCTGCAAAGCTCTTCGGAATTCACCACAAGACACCTGCAGCGTGATCTCAGAAAAGCGATCTCGGCATTTCCGTCATAATCAGCTCCGCCGCTGAGTGATGTGGGCTTTACCGGAATCGAATTAACGATAACAAAACCGTCTTTTTTAAGATATCTCAGGTTCCTTACCGCTTCGGAGGGTTCAAAAGCGATGAGCAGATCGGCTCCCGAAACGGAGATCAGCGGTGAAAAAACATCATCGCCTATCCTGACATGGCTTGTTACAGGGCCGCCTCTCTGCGCCATTCCGATGGTCTCAGCCGAATGTACAGACCAGCCCTCGTCCATTGCGGAAGCTGCGATTATTTTTGAAGCGAGAACAGTGCCCTGTCCGCCGACACCGCATATCATTATATCCTTTTTCATCATCAGACCCCTCCTATCGCACCTGTCGGACAAAGCTTTGAACACAGTCCGCAGCCGGTACAAAGATTGCTGTCAATAACAGCCTTTCCATCATTTATCGAAAGAGCCGGACAGCCGATCTCCTTTATGCAGCGCATACAGCCAACGCATTTGCTGCTGACCGTCATTTTTTTGTCAGGCTTTGTTATGGCAACACACGGCGATCTGAAAATTATCGCCTTCACGCCGCCGATCTCCGCACATTCCCTGACCGCCGAAACCGCAGCGTCAAGATCAAGCGGGTCAACAGTGACGACCTTTTTTACTCCTATTGCAAGGAGTATTTTTTCTATGCTGATCTTGTCAACAGGAGCGGACATAAGATTTCTTCCCGTTCCGGGATGGGGCTGGTGACCGGTCATAGCCGTGGTGGAATTGTCAAGGATACAGACTATCATATCGGCGGCATTATAAACAGCGTTTACGACTCCCGTGATACCCGATGCAAAAAATGTTGAATCCCCTGCGAATGAAACGGCTGTCGCATCCTTATCCATGTGGTTGAAGCCCTGAGCCATTGTGATGCCGGCACCCATACACAGACAAGTATCCACCATATCAAGAGGCATAGCGTTGCCGAGAGTATAACAGCCGATATCTCCGCAGAAATATGCCTTTCTGCCCTTCATGGCCTTCTTGACCGCATAGAACGATGCACGGTGCGGACATCCTGCACACAGCACGGGAGGTCTTGCAGGAGGCTGGGGAGCGGATGAAAGATCCACACTGCCGTTTTGGTTCTCAATACCCAAAAATCCGCTTATGATACGTCCCGCACTGTCGGTATCGTTTTCTCCTGCGGCGGGAACATCGCCGCTGAGCTTTCCTCTGACTGTGATATTCAGACGGTGCTTTCCGATAAGCTTCAAAAGACTTTCCTCAATAAACGGACTCAGCTCTTCAAAGCACAGCACCTCGCTTACTCCTTCAAGCGCCTTCAGCAAAAAGCTTTCCGGCATAGGATATGGTGTGCCGACCTTGATGAACCTGACCTCCGGATGCTCCTTCAGGAACTCGGCAGCATAGGCATAGCTCACGCCTGACGCAATGACCGCCTTTTCGGAGCTTCCTGACACCGTATTGAAACGGTATGAAGAAAAGTCCTCGCCTATCTCAACATTTCTTTTTTCTATCATATTGTGATTGGCATAAGACAATCTCGGAAAAATGACCCATTTTTTAGGATCCTTTACAAAACCCTCATATTCCTTAGCCTTAAAGCTGTCCGGTGATTCGATGGAAGCATAAGCATGATCGACCCTTGTTGTCGGACGGAGTATCACCGGAGTTTTGTACTTTTCTGAATATTCAAATGCGTCCTGCACCATTTCAAACGCCTCTTCTGGCGATGAAGGATCAAATACAGGTATCCTTGCAAACTCTGCAAACCGTCTGGTATCCTGTTCTGTCTGTGAGGATATCGGACCCGGATCATCCGCCGACACCACTACCATTCCGCCCTTTACTCCAACATAAGCAAGGCTCATCAGAGGATCGGACGCAACATTCAGCCCGACCTGCTTCATTGTTACCATTGCTCTTGCTCCGCAGTATGCAGCAGCCGCCGCAACCTCCATAGCCGCCTTTTCGTTGGCAGACCACTCCAGATATGTTCCCTCATGGGGATATTTAGCTGCCGTTTCGATGATCTCGGATGACGGTGTTCCCGGATAGCCCGATATGGAATTAACTCCCGCAGACAACGCACCCAAAGCTATAGCGCCGTTGCCCATTACATATTTTTTACTCATTATTTCATCCTCCTGCACGATATCAGCCGTGCGGCAATATACAAATCATTGAGACACTCAATCATGCTCATTAATAATACCACAATTTGTCAAGGATATCTACCCTATTTTATAAAAAAGATACAATTATTATTGTTGCTGACCGCAAAATACGCAACTGAAAACAACCGAAAAAAAGCAAGATTAAACAGCATTTGAAGAAAATACAGCGGCAAGACAACGCTATAAAACGCGACAATTTGCAAATAATCGCTATCATAGTTTTACGCCCCCACACCTCAGGATTTGAAGTGCAGGGGCGTAAAATATATAAATCGAAAGGAGACTTGTAATCAGGCAACTTTGTTGATTGGTTCTTTTAGCGTCAATTATAATGAACTATGAGTGATGTTACTGGTAATGATCTCGGCCGATGAGGGAATATGCTTCTTGAAATAGGCCGGTGCCAAGTCTTCAAGTATAGCGTATTCTTTTCCCGCTTTAATCATCAATGATGGGCATTCCGCAATGGAGTAAGGTATTTTGGGGTCAATCTCAACCGTTCTTCGGCCTTCTGTATAGCGTGTTACAGTAAAAGACAAAGCTCTTTTGTTTTCCGCAGCCCCTTTTATTTTGTTGAACAATTCAATGTAATCAACTATTCTCGGATTGCTTCCTGCATATTCATCAAGAAGACGTCTGACTTCATATGAATATCCTTCGGGACCGCCGCTGTCCTTTGCGGTCATAATATCATAGATCATTTTGGTATTGTTAAAGGATCCTTTGATAGGATCAAGGATAGCTCTGAGTGCATTGGGTGTCATTTTGAATCCAAGCATATCAATTACTTTGAGCGCATTGGAGATATCTGTATCGTGGTTTTGACCGTCTTCCGGCATGGTTACGTCATACTCTGAACAAAAAGCATTGATCTGTCTGTGGATCATCGCAGTATAACTGTTTGCTTTTTCGTCAAGCTCCGCAGCAATCGCTTTCATTTCTTCCGCTCTTCCGATCTCCGACAAACGAGGATCGCAATTTTTCTTTGTGGCTTCTGTTGCTGCTTCTGAAAGCATTTCTTTATAAGCTGCAATTACCTTACTGATATTTTCTGAGTATTTTTCATATGTTCTTTCCATTGTTTACTACTCCTTTCAGGGGTTTATTTTTGTTGTTACGCTGTTGTTGTACCGCTGATGTTATTTTGATAGCTTGCAAATCTGGTATATGGTCTGTTCCGAAAGCCTGTACATTCTTGCAAGAGCTTTAGCATTGTAACCGGTGTATTTGCTTCTGATTTCACGGTTACGCGCTCTCCTTGAAATTTCAGAATACTTGCGTATGTAGAAGTTATTGATACCGCCGAAGTGTTGAGAGAGTTTTATATAGTTATCAATTCCGATCAGTTCGGCTATCTCCTTCTGGTCTTCCGGCAGGTCTTCAATCAAGATTTCTCTTTCTTCCATAAAGATCGTCCTTTCATCAAGATTCCGGTTTTCCTATAATTATTCTGATTTGTCTTTCAGACAACATATATTCCCTTGCAAGTTGACGGATATTATAGCCGTTGTATCGCTCTTTGATCTCCCTGTTTCGTGCAAGAACAATAATATTGCTGTATTTAGACACATATAGATTTTCACCGCCGCCAAAATACTTAGAAAGCTTAAGATAACTTTCTAACCCGATAACCTCCGCAATTTCTCTTTGATTTTCCGGCAAATCGTCAATTCTGACTTTGTTTTCAAACACAAGCTCACTTCCTCGCTTATCAGAAAGCTATTGTTATATTTCATTATAAATTATTCCCCTGAAATATAGTAATGGAAATATTTCAGGGGGGATAGTTCCATATTATGTTTTATAGTTCTCGTGCATTAGGTTTGTTGCGAGAACAAAGCCACGGATAAAGTTTTCGGTGTCTGATACTGTTGAGCATGTACTCAAATGATCGCACAGTTTATCAAGTGCTTTGTTCTGTTCAGGATTGAGGGTTGAAGCAAGTTCATCTATCATCGAACAGGTCTTATGAAGCATTGTTCTGTATACTTCCGAATCTTTCCCAAAATCAGTTGCACTTTGCAAAGTCTGATAAAGAAGAGCAAGATGCGGATTGTTTTTCTCTGTAAAGTTATTCGGATCAAAGAAATTGTCGTTTCCGTTAACGTTGTAGATATTCATTTTGATGCACTCCTTACTTCAATTGTTTTATTGCCGCTGATCAGGGCAGCCGCAAGCCTGAAACCTTTAATAAAACATTCAAGCTCATTGAGTGCGTTTTCTCCCGATGCGGCTTCTTCAAACTTCGCGTAAAGCTTACTTTGACTTTCTGTAAGGCTTTTATAAAACTCTGCCTTTTGAGCGCTGTGCTGTGCTTCAAGGGATATAATACTTTCGGATGAATCGCTCCAATCAGTTGATGCAGACAGGCTATAATATACCGCTGCAAGCACAGGATTGTTCTCGCGCGTAAAGTTTTCAGGGTTAAAGAAGTTCGAAGTATCAATGTTTGTCAGTTCCATGTCTTTCTACCCCCATCAGCACACCAGGCCGCTTACAATAAGCGATACTGCAAGCTTGAATCCTTTGATAAAACCCTCATTATGCATAAGCCCTGCTTCTATCATCTCGTTAAATTCTAAATCCACAAACAAGTCGCGCTGTTCTTTGTTAAGGCTTTCAGTAAATTTTTCGTATGTCGGCCGGTGTTCCTTTGAAAGTTTCCTACTTGCGGATGATGTTTCTGACCAATCGGTTGAAACTGATAAAGAACCGATTAAAGACGCAAGCATAGGATTGTTTTCTTCTGTGTAGTTATCAGGGTTAAAAAAGTCTTGATCCTGAAGAAGAGAAAGCAGTTTTTCATAGTGTTCGGGGTTGCTAAGCTTGTTAAGTAATTTTGCCATATCCATTTTTATCTATCTCCTTAAAATTCGTCTGTAAGCCGCTGTAAGCGGTTTTTGTTTTTGCAGTATAGTTTCATTGCTGAAAATTTTTAAACGTTTTTAAACGGTGTTAAAGACATTTTAAACGGTATCCTGATTTCAATGTGTCAAGATACCGTTTCAGGTACTTGTTTTTTTGGAGTTTGGATGATATAATGGATATACTTCGAGATCGTTTGAAGTATATCCATAAAGGTGGTTGTTATTGCAGTAACAGCTGCCTTTTCCTTTTCCGGATATATCATTCATGATCCAAACCTTTCGTAAGTTTTCCGGTTGCCTCTCCGAATAAGAATGCTCTTGCGTATACAGCCATCAGCAATCTAAAAGCATCAAAATCTTTTATATTTGACCTCGCTTCATAAATTTCATTGTACAGTATTAACTCATCCATCACTTGAACGTCAAAAATACAAGATGCTTTATTGACTTCATTGGTAACAAAGGTTTCGTATAAATAATTGGATGATTCTTCAAATGGCATTTTTCCGGCCTCCTATGCTCATCCTTCTTGATGCTTCTAAAAGGTGATCCACGGATAAAGCCTGATTGAATGCCGCTGCTATATTTGCCGCTGTCTTGTACTGCTTTATCATCAGCCTCAGACCGCCTTTTTTCTGTGCAAGTGATTGAAGATGCTTCAAACAATCATCTGCAATATCCAGACCGTTAAAAATATTTCTGATATCCTCAATGCTGTAACGGTTTTTAAGCTCACAGTGTAAACCTATACGGCTGAAAAGCTGGTCGAACTCCTGTTCATGCCGTCCGTACATCTGTTTAAGGATTTTGGAATTGCCTGAATAGACTAAACCTATACCGAGTTTGTCGTTAATTGCTCTGATTGTATCAAAGGAGCGTTCCGTTAAATGCTGCGCTTCGTCAATGATGATCATGCGGTTAGTATCTCTGAGAGTATTAAGGATCGTTTTCATTACCTGTGTTGTGGACCCTGTGGGCTGACCGCCAAGAGCTTCAAGAAGCGTCAGAAGTATCGCTCTGGGGGTTCCTACCGTTGCATCCGCTTCAACATATACAACACCGTTATGTTCAGCGGCATAATGCTTTAATGCTGTTGTTTTGCCGCATCCTGCCGGACCGTAAAGTAAAAGAATCTCATTTGAAGCGTGTGCCATTTCCAAGTATTCCGTTATCCTTTTGGTGTTGTCAACGCTCCTGCAATAGTCAGGATCCGGTGTCAGACCTTTGCGAACGATACCGATATGAAGATACTGCATGATTTTTTCTGCAACAGCGGCATTATCGCCGGTGTACTTTCCTGTCAAAAATAAAGAAAGAACAGCTTCGGACGATCCTATTTCTCTTGCAATCTGCTTTTGGGGTATTCCACTCTCTGAAATGTGCTGTTTCAGAAGGCAGCGGATAGTGTCATGATCTTGATTTAATTCCGGATTAAACTGCATTTAAATTCCACCTGCCTTTTTATAGAATTCTGCGATAAGCTGATCTGATTCTCGAGTATCAAAGGCCGTTTTCTTTGGCTGATCGGTTGGAAGGGCTGAAACATTGTTTTCTGCTTCGGCTTCCTGTCTGATCTGTTCCGCTTGTTTGTAAGTAATGGGGTTAAACTGAATAATGCCGCCGTCTGCATGGATATCCTCATATCTCCCGGCTTTTTTGGCAACATGTTCTTGAATAGTCGGAAGCTCTACCTTCTCACCGTACTGTTCTCTTACAAATTTATTCATTACTTTCTTTCTGCGGTTCAGTTCTCTGATGTACTCTGTAGAAACTTCTGTTTTACGCTCACCAAGATCAATACACACGGCACTGCATATAAATTTGTCCGTTTTATCAAATACAAGTACCTTTCTGATATCCTCAGCATTATACCGTGCATAAACTTCTTTACCCTGATACTCAATAAGCCTGTCATCGTAGTAGTAACAGCCTATTGCCGGAACTCTGATACCGTTTCTTCCTACCTTGATCGGTTTTGACGTTCTCATAAGAAACAAGTTTAAAGTGTCTTTGTCGGCTACTGTTCGCATTGGACGCTTGAAATCATTTTTGTATGCTTCAAGCGGTGTATTTCCTTTTAATGCAGAATGAACAGTTGTATTATGCGTTTTGATCATATCATCTACAAATGTTTTGAACTCTGCATACGGCATGGCAATATCAGCAAGCTGTTTATTGAGCTTCTTCATTTTTTCGGGACGCTTTTTAGGATCGTTTCCGATATAGGAAGGAAGATGCTTGCAGTAGCGTTCTTCGAGAGTGCGGAAAGTTCTTTCTATCGGCTTTGCTTTAGCATTGTAGGGGATAGCATAAGTTACGCTGATATTCATCATATTGCATACCGACATCGGAAAGGCTTCATTGAATAGATCATAGGTTTTATAATCCTTGCCGTTATCAAGTTTCACCTCGTCCGGTATTCCGTGACTGTAACAAGCTCTTGCAAAGCTGTCAAGAACAATATCCGCATTGGGATTAATCTTATTGATAACGTAACCAACAATCATTTTTGAATGAAAATCCTGCCATCCGCTGAGCCACGGTCTAAATACATTTCCGTTTTCATCTACAACAAGAACATCAAAAATATGATGGTCAGCGATCCAGATTTCATTTGAATAGGTGTTTGAATAATTCTGAGGAAGATAGGGCATACATTTATCCTGATATGCCTTTTTGCCCTGCCTGTACCTGATGATAAGCTGCTCCGGAAGGCTGCGGATCCTGCGCTTAAAAGAACTGATACCCGGAATATTGCGCCCACGATCTTCAAAGTAGCTTTTTGTCATATCATAGCAGCTTTGTACAGTGGGCTGGCTTTCTTTAAGCCACAGTTTTTTGAAAACTTCCCATACATCATCCGGTATAAAACTTGTGCCCTTGATATCCAATCTGCCTCTCCTGTCAATCAAACCTTCCCAACCGTACCGTCTGTAAGCTCTTTCCCATCCGTTTACCTGACGATAGGTAATAGGCTTTTCATCCGGATGCTCTTCGTTGTACATCCTCACGAATGCTTCTTTCTTATCGCGTTTGTGGTAGTTGTTCTTGAATTCCTTGTACATGGTGATAACCTTGTAACGATAAGATGCTAATTCACGCTGTTTTTCGGTGCAGTTTGTCAAGGAAGTATCCTGCTTTTTAGCGGCATTGTATTTGTCCTGTACCGACTGAGGAAGGCTTTCAAGCAGTATTTCATATTGCATTCCTCCACGGTCTACTCCTTCAACACAGCGGCATAGATACTTTCCTTGCTCACAGAGATCGATTAAGGAAAGTTGAATAGCACGTTCGGAAATTCCGAGAAGCTCCGCAGCTTCCTTAACCGGCAGCCACATAGTTATCTACCCCCTCAAGAAGATAGTCTTTCGGAATTTCGAACACATAGCAAAACAGCTTTATATACATTTCGGTTGGAAATGTTCTGCTCAACTCAATTTGACTGACATGTACCTGCCCAACTGACATCTTTTCGGCAAGCTGTCTTTGAGTCAGATCGTGTTCGATACGGATAAGACGCATTTTCTTTCCCAATGTCATCTTATTTTCCTCCTTTTCATTGATTTTTTTGTAACCGCACTATATAATTAAGTTAACGGTATGAATATATTATAAATTAACTGAGTTAATTTGTCAATACTTTTGTTAACTCAGTTAATTATTAAATGAGGTGATGAAATGCAGTCTTTATCAGGTAGAATCAAGAAGGTAAGAACAGATTATGGATTAAATCAGGTAGAGTTTGCTAAACGATTAGGAGTAACAAATGCACACATTTCAAAATTGGAAAGCGGTAAAACATTACCATCGATTTCTTTAATAAAGCTTATTTGCTCTGAATTTAAAATAAATGAAGCATGGTTAAGCTCAGGAAAAGAACCGATGATGTTAGAAGATTTGGAAACTGAAATTGATCAAGAAATGATGTTTGCCACTGATACTTTAAACCGGTCGCTAAGAATTCAGAATCCTTCAACCAAAATTGAAGCGGCAAAACTATTTACCGCTTTTGCAAAACTAATTGATTCAGGTGATATAATTGAGGAATACCAATATGATTATCTTAAAATGTGTCAAATGATAATTAAAGATTTAACCGATTTATTTAAGGTTATGAAGAATTATGCGTACACAAATCAACAGGTAATGGACTCAAGTGGAATCGGAAAGTTGTTTTACAAAGAAATGGATAAAGTAGTAAATGATCTCTACGAAATCCGATTCTTCTTTGAAGAGCAAAATAGAATTTTATGTCAACCCCATACCAATGAAAATGGAAACAGCAACAAAACGAATAAAGACTAATGTTATATATTTTATTATCACAACTTTTGTGATGAAATTGATTGACTAACGAAGTTTTTCTTCGTTAGTCGTATTTTTAACATTTAAAAGCAAAACCCCCGAAAGCCGCATGATAACAGGCTTTTCAGGGGTTTTCTTGCTTTTTGGCTCTTAAATTGTCCGTCAAATCCTCCGACCGTGAAATATGTCATTTTTACCCCAAAACACGCTTGTTTACTGGACTTTTGAAAATCGTGTTTTTTCAGTAAAGTTACATATTACTCGGTCAGTTACAATTATTTCATTCTTGAAAGCATCAATTGTATTTGTTCACTATATTCTGTATAATAGCTCTTAAAAAACAAGCAGGAGATTTTTCTTATACAACAAAAAGAGGACAAGCCCCTTCGGACTTATCCTCCTGAAAATGCTTATTTAGTTTCCGCAACGAAACCAGAACAAAAAGTTCGTTTTTTTGGGGGGCGGGGGACTTTTCCG
>DBWG01000025.1:12387-21319 GCA_002308635.1 Ruminococcaceae bacterium UBA1244
TCGTCCTTTGCCATTTCGTGAACTGTGTCGTGGATAGCGTCAAGATTCTGAGCCTTAGCCTTCTTTGCAAGCTCAAACTTACCTGCACAAGCACCTGTTTCAGCATCAACACGCATCTGGAGGTTTTTCTTTGTATCTGCAAAGAGGACTTCCCCAACAAGCTCAGCAAACTTTGCAGCGTGTTCTGCCTCTTCAAAAGCGTATTTTGTGAATGCAGCAGAGATCTCAGGATAGCCTTCTCTGTCTGCCTGTCTTGCCATTGCAAGATACATGCCAACTTCGCTGCACTCGCCGTTAAAGTTTGCGATAAGCTCCTTGTAGATCTCAGGATCAACACCCTTTGCAACGCCTACCTCATGGACAGTAGCGTATGAACCGAATGATGTTACCTCATTGAACTTTTCCTTTGGAGCCTTACAGACAGGGCACTGAGCAGGAGCTTCCTCTCCCTCATAAACATAACCGCAAACTGAGCATACAAACTTTTTCATTGTGAATTCCTCCGTTTTATTAAATTTATGCCGCATATCTATCAGATACAGGCATCATCCGTCTATTAATATATCATAAAATCTATTAAATGTAAAGGTGATTTTTATATAATTATTCATTCCGGCCTGACATATCTGTCCGAAATATAGCCCCTTATTCCGTTATACTGAGTAAGCAGCCATTCTCCGCTTCTTCCAAGCACCGGTATTTTTGTTCCGTCCGGTATCTTGCCTCTGATATCGGAATTGACGGTAGGCTGCGCTCTGATGTTAAGGTTTGAACCGCCGGCATCAACAATAACTTTTGTATTCCCGTCCGGCATACGTATCTTCACTCCCAAAAAATCACCGATAGAAAGTGCGATGTTTTCGGCGATCTGAGCGATATTATCCCTTATCCACATCGCATCCTCACGGTTATCGTGATATGCGATCTCCATAAGGATCGCAGGAGCCTTTGTTCTGACGATCTCGCCCAGAGTCGTTGTCGGGACAGTCTGCACCTTTGACGGGATGGGATATATTTCCATAATATTATTTGCAAAAATATCCGCTGCTCTTTTTCCCTGACTGCTTGCCGGATAGTAATATACCTGAGAGCCTCTTATTTTTCCGGCATTGTTTCCGGCTGCGGCATTGGAATGGAGCGCAAGATGAAGCTCATAGCTGCCGCTGTTTGAAAGCCTTACAGCATCCGAAAAGGTTTTTTGCGGGTCATTCCTGCCGTAGGATATGCCGCTCGCTTCAAGATATGGAATGATCTCATCGGCAATCAAATTCATATAGTATTCTTCATTTCCTCCGTCAATATAAGGATTGAACTCCTGAGCAGAAGGACTCAAAAAAACACCAGGCATATAATTCCTCCGTTCCAAAAACAGTATCGAATCAAAGCTTATTCTCAAAAAACTCCGCTGATGACAGCCCGCCTGTCCTGAGATATCTGTGGATATGCAAAAGCTCCTCTTCCGAAGCAATGGTGTTTGTTTTCTCTTCACAATCCATTGCCGCAGCGAAGCCTGCATTTTTTATTATTTCTTCGGTCAGTTTATTTTTTGCGCCGAATGGATAAGTAAAACATTCGGCTCTTTTTCCAAGCTCTCTTTGAAGTGCGGAATCAAATCTTTCAATATCCTCCAAAAGCCGCCTTTTATATTCGTCCGCACCTTCACCGCCGATCTGACCTGCACCCTGTACGCCGTTTTTGATCTTGTGAAGATCGTATGTGTGGTTCTGTATCTCAACAAGTCCCGAATCCGTCATTTCCCTGAGTTCGCTCCATCCGCACTCCGAATACAGCGGATCTTTTTTTGTTTCCTTTTCTGCCTTGTCTGCCTCTATGCCGATCATAGAGATCACCGCTTTGCAGCCGTATTTTTTCAGGAGCGGAAAAGCATAGGCATAATTATTGTAATATCCGTCGTCAAAGGTTATCAGTACAGGCTTTTCGGGCAAAGGCACATTGTTGTCAAAATATGCCGCAAGCTCGCTTATAAGCACTGTGTGATAACCGTTCTCTGTAAGATATTTCAGATCCTCTTCAAAAACAGACGGGTCTATCATATACTTATTCTGCCTGTCCTTTTCCATGACAAGCCCGTGATACATTACAGCGCAGATACGCACCGGACTGTTTATGCGGCTTTCAGACACCGAACCGAATATCCCAAAACAAACGGCAGCGGCTGACAGAACAGAAATGACAGATAGTCTTAGTTTTCTGATCCTGACAGTAAAATACATATTTTTCCTCCCGACAGATAATGCTTCCCGAAAATAAAAAAATCAAAAAGTTGTACAAAAAATATTGCGGGTCATAAATAAATATGTTATAATACTACACAAATATAACCATAAAAAAATTATATTCACAATTTTCATTACAGCAGCATATTGTTCACGATCCTCATTCTAAATAAGAAAGAGTGTTTTATATGTCTTCTAATTATTCAGGAACAAGCCAGAGTCCGCTCCCGCCTGACATCCCAAAAAGCAGGCTGAACTCATTTTTTGTCGGTACGCCCTCATACAACAACGACAAGGACTATGCGGCATTTGCTTCACTTTCTGCACCGCTTAATATGTTTTTTCTGATCTGTCTTGTCCTGCATACCGGCTATCTTATGGCGTTTTCTCTGTATAAGATATATGTAATGGTGATGTTCGACATTGTCGGAGTGATTCTTTTTGCAACGTTTGTTGTGCTGCTGAAACATTTCAAAGGTTCATGGCTGCCGTGTACGCTTCTGACGATAACGGAGCTGTATCTGCACCAGATATGCTGTATTGCGCTGTTCGGACTTGAACCGGGATTCCAGTATCTTATGATACCGCTGATGTTCCTGTCGGTTTTCATCAGCAGCAAAAAAAGCAGGATAGTTGTGTTTCTGCGCAACACAATAACCTTCATTGCTTCTATAACATTTATTTTCCTGCTTGTCTATTTTTCGGAATACGTTCCTCCATATAATATGCACTCCCTCGTAAACACATCTCTTCTTGTAGTAAACTGTATAACAAGCTTTCTTGCAACCGCCATCTATGCCGGACGTGTAGTCTATTCTATCGACACCAAGCGAAGCGAGCTTGACGTTAGTGTTGATGAAAAGATCGCCGCCATCGAGCATATGCAGAACCAGATAATCATAAGCTTTGCAAACATCATTGAAGCCCGTGACGGCAACACCGGAAAACACGTTATCCGCACAAGTGAATATGTTCAGGCTCTTGTTATGGAACTAAAGGAGCGGGGCGACTACAGCGACATCCTTGACGACCAATACATAAAGAATACCATTCTCTCCGCACCTCTCCACGACATCGGAAAGATCACCGTTCCTGATGCGATACTTCTCAAGCCCGGAAAGCTCACCGAAGAAGAATTCAAGCAGATAAAGAACCACACCATCAACGGCAAGAAGCTGATCGAGGGTTCAATGTCAGCCATTGAAAACGCAGATTTCATCAACATTGCAAAGTCCGTTGCGCTCTACCATCACGAATGTTGGAACGGCGAAGGCTATCCATACGGCATAAAGGGTGAGGATATTCCTCTGTGTGCCCGCATCATGACCATTGCCGACGTATTTGATGCACTTGCCGCAAAGCGTGTTTACAAAGCCGCCATGCCGATTTCAGAGGTTTTCAGCATCATCCGTTCCGAACGGGGCAAAAAATTCGATCCAATCGTCACCGACGCTTTCCTCGCCATCGAACCTCAGATCACCGCCATCGCTCAGTCAAATGCGGATTGATGCCGGACATTATACAGACACCGGATTTTTCAGTGCCTCCATAAAAATATTAAAGCCGATGAAGCATCAGCGCTCCATCGGCTTTTTTACTTTATTATCCTTTTGTATTTTAAAAGCATTACGATCTCGTCATCCCAGTTAAGCATCCCTCCACTATGGGAAGCAGCGATATGAACTGCGACTGTTCCCGGAAGCAGATAAATATAATGCCGCACAATATCAGACAGACCGCCTGTAACATATTCAGCACTATCAGTGCTGTTGAGGGGGCTTTTTTATCCTTTCATCGTCTTTCTTTCCGGCAAGCTCCGTTATCTGCCCTTCATACCTTTTCCGCTCTTGAAACGCTGTCCTCCATATCTTCAACCCTATAATACGCATTACCCGTTTATCAACGCCCTGATCTTCTCCTCAGCAGCGACCGCATCCGCCTTTCCTCTGCTGTTTTTCATAACGAAGCCCACAATGGCTTTTATGGCTTTTTCCTTGCCGTTTTTGTAGTCGGCTACAGCATTCGGGTTAGCCTCAACTGCCTTTTTGCAAAGGTCAAGAAGTGCATTTTCGTCAAGTCCGCCCATGTCGCTGTCGGAAATAAGCTCGCTCGGCTTCTTTCCGGTTTCAAGCATCTTGTCAAGGGTAGACTTTGCAAGGTTCATGCGTATTTTTCCGCTGTCGATAAGCTTTATCAGCTCGTTCAGGCTTTCGGCGCTGACGTTGATGTTGAACTTTTCTTTTTCGTCCTCGTTTTCAACGGTACGGAATATTTGTCCTATAATGAAGTTTGCGGCAGTTTTGGGAGTTTTTGTACCCTCGATAGCCTTCTCGAAATATTCGGCAACTTTTCTGTATTTTACAAGGAGCTGTGCATCCTTTTCGGGCAGTTCAAGCTCTTCAACATAGCGTTCAAGCTTCTGTGCAGGAAGCTCCGGAAGCGAAGCGGCTATCTCTTCAACTCTCTCCTTCGGGACGTTTATTGTAACAAGGTCAGGGTCACGGAAATAGCGGTAGTCGTTGGCATCCTCTTTTCCTCTCATTCCTGATGTTGTATTTGTAACGTCATCATAGCGGAGAGTCTCCTGAATGACCTTTTCGCCGCTCTCGATAAGGTCTACCTGACGGTTGAATTCATACTCCATAGCCTTTGCAATGAAGTTGATTGAGTTCATATTTTTTATCTCGGTTCTTGTGCCGAGCTTTTCACTGCCCACAGGACGCACAGAGATATTAACGTCACAGCGCATAGAGCCTTCCTGCATCTTGCAGTCCGACACACCTATATAGCGCATAATGAGCTGTAATTTTTCAACGTATTCTCTTGCTTCCTCAACAGAACGGATATCCGGCTCTGATACTATCTCGATAAGCGGAACGCCGCCTCTGTTGTAGTCTACCATTGTGCTGCCCCTGCTGTGAACGAGCTTTCCGGCATCCTCTTCGATGTGGATACGGAGAATACGTATCTTTCTGCCGTTTGAAAGCTCAATATAACCGTGATTGCACAGCGGCATATCGAACTGGGATATCTGATATGCCTTCGGAAGGTCGGGATAGCAGTAGTTCTTTCTGTCCATCTTGGATATCTCTGCGATCTCGCAGTTTGTTGCAAGGCCGGCACGGATAGCATACTCAACCACCTTTTTGTTGAGCTTCGGCAGAGTGCCGGGAAGTCCGATACAGATCGGACAGCAGTGTGTATTTGGTTCTCCTCCGAACTGAGTAGTACAGGAGCAGAATATTTTTGTGTTCGTAGCAAGCTCCACATGAGTTTCAAAGCCTGCGACCAGTTCATATTTCATATTCGTTCATTCCTTTCCCGTACTATCAGAGCTTCACGCCGAAATCGGCGGCTCTGTAGATATTAGCTGTATTTTCGTACTGCCATGCGGCATTGAGGATCTTTGCTTCACAGAAGGTATCTCCGATAAGCTGCATACCGATGGGCATTCCCTTTGAGTTATATCCGCAGGGAACAGACACACCGGGAAGTCCGGCTATATTCACCGGAACAGTACATATATCGGTAAGATAAGTTTCAACGGGATCGCTCACGGCGGAACCGTTTTCAAAAGCCGTCATCGGAACTGTCGGCGCAAGGATAACATCACATACTTTAAATGCGTTCTTGAATGCGTTCACGATAGTACCTCTGAGGTTCTGGGCTTTTTTGTAGTAAGCATCATAGTAACCTGAGCTGAGAACATAAGTACCGAGAAGTATTCTTTTCTTGACTTCCTCGCCGAAGCCTGTGCTTCTGGTTTTCTTTATCATGTCGTTTACGTCAAAGTAGTTTTCGGCTTTATAGCCGTAGCGTATGCCGTCATAGCGTCCAAGGTTTGAAGAAGCCTCAGCGCAGGCAAGTATATAATAAACAGGAAGTGCATATTTCAGCGCAGGAAGATCAAAATAAACTATCTCCGCACCGAGTGACTTATAAACATCCGCTGCCTGTAATACAGCCTGTTTTACATCCTCACGTATACCGTCAAGATATTCTCTTGCGATGCCTATTTTCATACCCTTTATGTCGTTTTTGAGGGTATCGCATACAGGAGCGCCCTTTCTGCCCTGAGAGGTGGAATCCATCGGGTCATATTCCGACACAGCATCAAATACCATTGCGGTATCTTCAACGCTTGTGGTTATCGGGCCGATCTGGTCAAAGCTTGAAGCGTAGGCGATAAGTCCGTATCTCGAAACAGCGCCATAGGTAGGCTTGAGTCCGACGATACCGCAGAAGCTTGCGGGCTGACGGATAGATCCGCCCGTATCGGAGCCAAGACCGTAAACAGCGATATTTCCGCCGACAGCAGAAGCAACGCCGCCTGAACTTCCTCCGGCAACATGACCGATGTTATGCGGATTTTTTGCACCGCCGAAATATGAAGTCTCGCAGGATGAACCCATAGCGAACTCGTCCATATTCGTCTTGCCAAGAAGAACGGCATTCTGTTTTTTGAGTATCTGCCATACTGTAGCGTCATATATCGGAACATAATCCTCAAGTATTTTTGAACAGCAGGTAGTACGGATGTTCTCGGTAGAGATATTGTCCTTCAGGGTCATGGGTATACCTTCAAGAAGACCTATCTCCTCGCCCGCAGCAATTTTTTTGTCTACCTTTTCCGCAGTTTCAAGAGCGGCTTCGGGAGTTATCGTAACATAAGCGTTCAGCTTTTCGTTGTCACGCTGTGCTGCGTCAATGTATGTCTGTGTAAGCTCTTTGCAGGATATTTTCTTTTCAGTAAGCATCCCGTGAAGGGTGCTTATCATACTCTCGCTCATTCTCTTTACCTCCGGAGTTTATTTCATAATGTTCTTGACAAGGAAACATCCATCATCGCTGTCTTTTGCGTTTTTGAGTATTTTTTCCCTGTCGTAGGACGGAACGACCTCATCCTCTCTCAGCACATTCGAGAGATTATTGATATTATCAAAGTCTGTTCCCTCGTCAGAGGCATTGTTTATCGTGTCTGCAAATGAAATTATCCTTGACATATCCTCAGTCAGCTTTTCGATCTCGTCATCAGCGACAAAAAGCTTTGAGAGTATGGCTATTTTCATTATTTCTTCCTTATCTACCATAATTTCAGCTCCTTCATCAGTTTTTATATATTATTCATCATCTTCATATTCATCGTCTTCATACTCATCATCGTCATATTCGTCATCCTCATCATAGCTGGTCTCTTCCTTTCCGACACCCAGCGTATCGTCAGGACCTTTTTTGATGAGTGCTTCAAGAGCAGCGTCCGTTTTGTAATTGTCTGAGTTCAGATTGAACGCATCATCCGGACCCTTCTTGATAAGATTTTCAAGTGAATCATGCTCGATGATCTCATAATCGACATAATCAGGATCAGTGGGCTTGGGGCTGGGCTTTACCTTTTCTATCACAGGAGCCGGCATAGGCTTCGGTGCCGGTTTTGGCTGAGGCGCAGGCTCAGGCCTTTTTACTTCGGCATTCTGTCTGATCCTCTGTGATTCTCTTTCAAGTGCTTTTTTGCGGTTCTTATTTATGATTATAATGCCGCAGACAACAGCAACGATCACTATTCCGATTATAACAGCCGCAATGATAATGACCTTGTCTATCTTTTCTCCGTCAACGCCGATATTATTTGCCGCTTCAGATGATGACATTTCATCAAGCCCGACCGCATCAGTGACCTCAACACGGCACAGATTGCTTTCCTTTTTGAAGCGTCCCGTGTCAACGATGACCTTTACATAGTAAATTACTTTTTGAGTGCCCGTCCATGTGCAGACAAAGTCGCCTCTGGTTTGTTTCATCTCTAAGGTTTCACTTTTTCCTCCTTTAGAGACAACAGCTTCCGCTTCCATACGATCCAGAAGTTCTTCGTCTGTGATCCTTCCGCCCTCTGAAGAAACCGACGCACGGATAACGAGCGGATTTTTTGCCGCAACACTGTTTGACACCTTTGCCTTTACATACAGTGAATGATAGTCTATCTGCATGACCTTGCAGTCCTTGTCCGTGACCTTATCAAGGTGAAGCTTCCATACTCCGTCAACAGGATATATTATTTTTATCAGCGTATAGCTTTTTGTAGAAGTGAGTATAATTTCATTGGAATCAATAAGCGGGACAAGCGTACCGCCCGGAGCTTTCAGCACCGGATTCATTTCCGAATAAGGTATTTTGCTCTGGATGAGTATACTTGTGGAGAACACGCCGTCACTCGGTATGGTTATATCAACATTTCCGTCAACGATCTTTCGGACATCGCCCTTGACCTGATTGATAGAACCAAAAACAGAAACGAACACATCAAGGAGCTGCTCGGAATCCGTCACCTCAAAAGCGTTTCCGCCTGTATTGCCGGATATTTTGTCGATCTCGTCACGGTTCAGTTTTCCGTTACTGTTAAGACCGATAGAATACACCGGAATTCCCCTGTCCGAAAGCTTTTTGAGAACATCGTCAAGCTCCTGCAGTGAATCCTGAGTAGTACGTCCCTTGCCGACAAGATTTGTATTTCCGTCTGTCAGAAGCACAACGCACTTTTTTCTTCCGTTATCCCTTACCTTGTTATCTGTGAGCAGTTCAGTTGCCTTTTTAAGAGCAAGAGAAATATCGGTAAAGCCTCTGTTGTCATATTCAAGCCCCATGACCTTTTTCTTCTGGCTCTTCATGCCATCAGAATCGCTCACATTGACGATTTTCCC
>DBWG01000062.1 GCA_002308635.1 Ruminococcaceae bacterium UBA1244
ATCTTCCCAGCGCTCCCAAGCAGTTCCTCCACTATTTCAGAGAGCCTGACAGACCGCAGATCAAGTCTGAGCGCAACCTCGAAAACGGTATGGCTGTTTCTGTCGGCAGACTCAGAGAGGACACCCAGTACACCATCAAGTTTGTTTGTATGTCACACAACACTCTCAGAGGTGCAGCAGGCGGCGCCGTTCTCCTTGCCGAGCTTCTTTGCGCTGAAAATTACATTTAAGTGCGCTGTCGACTTAGAACGCAGAAACTTTCTATGGTGCATCCGCATCACGACCCTTACGGGTCGCTTTGGCTGGTCATTGCACGTCCAAACTTTGATTGAGCAAAATAAAAAAAGAGTGGAGTGTGCAGTTCCGGCACAGGACAACTCCACTCTCCACACTCCACACTCAAAATCAGCACTCCACGCTAAATAATATACTAAATAAGAAAGAGGAGGTAATTAAATGGCAGATCATATTTTTAAGGGTTCGGCAGTTGCTATCGTAACTCCTATGAACCAGGACGGCAGTATCAATTTTGAAGAATACGGCAGACTTATTGATTTTCAGATCAACAACGGCACTGATGCTATCGTAGCCTGCGGTACTACCGGCGAATCGGCTACACTCAACAAGGATGAACACTGCGAAGTTATCGAATATACCGTAAAGAAGGTTGCCAAGAGAGTTCCCGTCATCGCAGGAACAGGCAGCAACGATACCATGTTTGCCGCTGAGCTTTCAAAGGAAGCTGAAGAAGCCGGCGCTGATGCTATCCTCTCCGTAACGCCTTATTACAACAAGGCTTCACAGAGCGGTCTTGTCCGTCACTACAACTATATCGCAGACAGGATCAATATCCCGATGATCGTTTATAACGTTCCTTCAAGAACAGGCTGCAATATCAAGCCCGACACCTACAAGGAGCTTTCCAAGCACCCAAACATCAGAGCAGCTAAGGAAGCAAACGGCGATATCTCCGCTCTTGTAAGAACTATGTCTCTCTGCGGCGATAATCTCGATATCTACAGCGGCGAGGACGCTCAGGCATTCTCTATCGTTTCTATGGGCGGTCTTGGCGTTATATCTGTTTTTGCAAATATCTGTCCCCGTGAGTGCCACGATATGATGGCTCTTGCCCTCAACGGCGATTTCAAGGGCAGCTTTGAGATGCAGAAGTACTACATTGAGCTTATGGATATGCTTTTCTCGGACGTTAACCCCATCCCCGTAAAGGCTGCAATGAATCTTATAGGATTCAACTGCGGTCCGTGCAGGATGCCGCTCTCCCCGATGAGCGAAAGCGGCTATGAAGCCCTTGTAAACTGCCTCAAAAAGTACGGTATCATAAAATAAACAGCGGCTTTAAAAAGGAATGATAAAAATGACAAATATCATTATGACAGGCTGTTCGGGCAAGATGGGCGCAAGCATAGCTGCCGCAGCAGCTCTGAGGGACGACATTTCCATCACTGCGGGCGTCGATCTCGTAAAGCCTCAGAACGCTGACTTTATATATGCAAAGTCCTTTGAGGAGCTTGAATGTGAAGCGGACGTTATCGTTGATTTTTCAAATCCCGCCGTGCTTGACTCCATGCTCGGATATGCCATAAAAAACAAAATGCCCGTTGTTATCTGTACAACAGGCTATAACGAAGACCAAAAACAAAAAATACATGATGCTGCAAAGGAGATCCCCGTTTTCTATT
Source organism: Ruminococcaceae bacterium UBA1244 (assembly GCA_002308635.1). Taxonomy (GTDB): domain Bacteria; phylum Bacillota; class Clostridia; order Oscillospirales; family Acutalibacteraceae; genus UBA1213. The sequence continues at coordinate 1,701 of DBWG01000062.1, forward strand.
CGGGCAATATGTCTCTCGGCATCAATCTTATCATTGAACTTGCAAAAAAAGCTGCCGCTGTGTTCGGTGACGGCTTTGATATCGAGATCGTTGAACAGCACCACAACCAGAAGCTTGACGCTCCCAGCGGAACGGCTCTTATGATAGCGGATGCGATATCCACTGTCAGGACTGACTCAGAATATGTATATGACCGCCACGCATACCGCAGAAAGCGTGACAAGAAGGAGATCGGAATACACTCCATCAGAGGCGGAAATATCGTCGGTGAACACGAGGTCATATTCGCCGGACAGGACGAGGTGCTTACGATCAGCCACAGCGCACGTTCAAAAACAGTTTTTGCAGTCGGCGCACTGAACGCTGCCGTGTTCCTTAAAAACAAGGAGCCGGGTATGTATAATATGTCAGACCTTCTGAAAGAGACTGACTAATGATTTTATTTTGAGGTGATACTTATGAAACCAACGATTACCGTTTATGACGACATTACTCTGATAATCCTGCAGAACATTCCCGCAAATATGAGCTTTGTTACCGAAGTGTTTGAAAAGATCGCCTCTATGGATATAGACGTAGATATGATCTCCCTCACTCCGCCGCAGAGTTCACTTACAACATTGTCTTTCACTATCAGCGACGACGACCTTGTAAAGATCCTTGCCTATACTTCGCAGCTCAACAACGGCAATATCAAGCCTATTGTCAGCAGCGGCAACTGCAAGATCTCCGTTGACGATGAGGGCATGAAAAATTGTCCCGGAGTTGCTGCAAAGATATTTGCAAAAGCGTCCTCGGCAGGAGCCGATATCCGTCTTATCACAACAAGCGAGGATCAGGTGTCTATGCTTGTGACAAAATCCGATTTTGACGCAACATACTCTGCCCTGACTACCCTTGATGCGTAGTGCGTGACCGCACTGGACAACTCCGAACACGCTCCCTTGCGGCCGCTCACTTCTTTTTCCGCAGTCGCCCTAAAGGGCTTTGTGTTGCGGTTTCTAAAATGAAAGCTCTTTTTTCTTTTAAACTTTCCCGCACCTACCGAAAAACAAAAAAGTTTCGCTATCGTTTTCGGGGGTGTCGGGGGGGACTTTTCCGAAAAAGTCCCCCTGACTCGCCGTCCGCAGACGGCGAAATCCTTAGACCTTCCCCTCAAGGGGAAGGCTTTTTTATTCCTCCGGTATGATATGCCTTATTATCCTTGCGGGATTGCCGACAGCAACAACATTGTCCGGTATATCCTTTGTCACTACCGAACCCGAACCTATGACCACATTATTTCCGATCGTCACTCCGGGATTTATAACAGCACTTCCGCCTATCCATACATTGTCGCCGATAGTGACGGGCTTTCCGAATTCTCTGCCGCTGCTGCGTTCATCCGGGTCAAGCGGATGGCATGGCGTATAAATACACACTCTCGGGCCAAGAAGACAGTTTTTTCCAATATGCACCTCTGCAACATCGAGAATTATGCAGTCAAAATTTGCATAGAAATTTTCTCCCACATAAGTATTGCTGCCGTAGTCGCATCGGAACGGCGGTTCAACGGTCAGGTGTTCTCCTGTACTGCCAAAAAGCTCCTTCAGAAGCTCCGTCCGATAATTTTTCTGTTCTTCTGTCGTATTGTTATAGAGCCTTGTCAGTTTCCTTGAACGTGCAGCGTCTGCCTTCAGTTCTGGGTCACGGGGATCGTACATAAGTCCGCTGAGCATTTTCTCTTTTTCAGTCATAAATGTCACCTCTTGATATTATAAAAACAGCCGTTCTCTTTCGGGAACGGCTGGATTTTTTTATTCGTCGCTTTCGTCTGATGTTGTTTCTGATACAGTACTGTCCTCTGCAGAGCTGTCATGCTTGGAAGATTCCTGCTTGGAGCTTTCCTGCTT
>DBWG01000098.1:0-131 GCA_002308635.1 Ruminococcaceae bacterium UBA1244
GCCGAAAGCATTCTTCTGTCATTTGCGTCAAGACCAAGCTCGTCTATTTCCAGACGTTCAAGTGCGATCTGAGCGGTTTCAAGGGTTATAACGCCGTCCGACATCACCTGAGCGAAATCCCTGACACGCTT
>DBWG01000098.1:149-14604 GCA_002308635.1 Ruminococcaceae bacterium UBA1244
GAGCGTGAAGCTATTTCAAGCGCACCGTCAGGCTCTATCATTATGTTAAGTATTCCCGCACTTCTCGTAACGATACGTGCAAGCTCTTCCGGAGTATAGAGTTCAAGGCGGAGCGACACTCCGAAACGGTCTCTCAGCGGAGCAGTAAGCTGACCTGCCCTTGTAGTTGCGCCCACAAGAGTGAAGTGAGGGAGCGGCAGGTGATATGAAGCCGCCATCTGACCTTTTCCGGTAACGATATCTATCGCAAAATCCTCCATAGCGGGATAGAGTATTTCCTCTACCGCACGGGAAATGCGGTGTATCTCGTCAATGAACAGGACATCGCCTTCGCTGAGATTGGTGAGTATAGCCGCAAGGTCGCCGGGCTTTTCTATTGCCGGACCTGATGTTATGCGGAGATTCACGCCCATCTCGTTTGCGATGATGCCGGAGAGAGTTGTTTTTCCCAGTCCGGGAGGACCGTACAGCAGTACATGGTCAAGACTTTCATTTCGCTGTTTTGCGGCTTCCATAAAGACCGCAAGATTCTGTTTAGCCTTTTCCTGACCGATGTAGTCGTCAAGGGTTTTAGGGCGGAGCGGGTTATCGCTGTCGGTGTCGCCCATTATCTCGGTCGGAGAGACTATCCTGTTTTCAAAATCATAATCTTCCATTATTATATCCTTTCAGGTGCAGGTCACTGCCTGCCGATATTTTTAAGTGTTCCGGCAATTATTTTTTCTACCGGAAGTTCGGGGTCAATGTCCTTCATAAACGGTAGGACTTCGTCCGGACTGTAGCCAAGCACGGCAAGCGCACCCACAGCCTGACTGATATTTCCGGTCTGTACTGGAACGGCGGGAGCATCGGGAAGAACGGTTTCCGACTGTCCGGCAATGCCGAGCTTTTTGACTTTATCTTTAAGTTCGAGTATTATTCTCTGAGCGAGCTTGTTTCCGACACCGCTTGCTTTTGTAAGTGCCTTGCTGTCGCCGAGGGAAACGGCAAGCGCCACCTGTTCGGGACTGAGAACAGACAGTATCGCAAGAGCGACCTTTGCGCCGACACCGCTTATTGAAGTCAGCATCTTAAAGCAGTTCATTTCTGCGGAAGTCGCAAACCCGCAAAGCTCCACAGCATCTTCACGCACCATCATGTGAGTGTAGAGCATGGCTTTATCTCCCACAGACGGCAGCGCACGAAGGGTATTCATCGTGACAAGGCATTTATATCCTACTCCGCCGCATTCGATAACAACGAATGTTGGTTCGGAATGTATGAGTTTTCCGTTAAGACTGTATATCATATTTTTCTCCTTATTTTACTCCGTGAAATTCTTTTTGGACATAAGTCAATTCTTCTTTTCCAAGGTATTTTTCTCCGTCAAAATCGAGTCGTATCACATAGGGCATGAAGTTGATTATCCTGAAAAACTGCTCACACAAAAATGACGGTTCAAAATAGTTTATTATCGTAGACAGAGCAGTTCCGTGAGTTCCCACAAGAACGGTCTTGTCTTTGTACTCATTGAGCATATCAAAAACTGCGGCGACATTTCTTTTCTGGGTTGAACCGAGACTTTCTCCGCCTTCCTCGTGAAACGAAAAATCCGCCCAGCGCTTTCTGAACATTTCATGGGTGTTGCTGTTACCACCGGGATTGTCACGCTCACGCAGACGGATATCCGTTTTTACGGTAAGCCCCTGAGCGGATACTATAGGTTCTATGGTATCAAGGCTTCTTCTGTATGGACTTGAAACTGCGGCATCAAAGCGTATATCCGACAGTGCTTCAAAGGCTTTCATACGGTCTTTCATGCCTTCCTCAGACAATGCAAAGGTGTTGTTCACGCCCCGGCGGTAATCGGGCTGAGCGTGACGGACAAAATATAGCTTAGTCATAAATTATCTCCTTTTGTTCAACAGTGAGCGCAGAGCTGTACCTGTGCTTTGGGCGTGACAGATAGCAATTGCAAGAGCATCTGCGGTATCGTCCGGCTTGGGAACGCTTTCGAGCTTCAAAAGTCTTCTGGTCATTTCCATTACCTGCGGTTTATGTGCCTGACCGTAGCCTGTAACGGCTGTTTTGACTTGCAGAGGAGTGTATTCGCTTATGGGTATATTGCTGTTCTGAGCCGCAAGCATGATAACTCCTCTTGCCTGAGCAACGTCGATAGCGGTCTTCTGGTTATTCTGGAAATACAGCCGTTCTATCGACATTTCATCGGGGTCGTTTTTTATTATTACCGAAATTATACCGTTGTATATTTCCTGTAATCTCTTTGGAAACGGCGTGTCAGCATCCGTTGTAATTGCTCCGTAGTCTATCGAATAGTACCTTCCGCCGCTGAATTCTATCACCCCGTAGCCTACAATTGCATATCCGGGGTCTATCCCTAAGATCCTCATTCTTCTTCTCCGTTCAAAGATATTTTACCGCTTTCTATTGTATCACATCTTCCCGATTCTATCAATACACAAGTTTATTTTAAGTGATTAGTGCATGACCGCACAGGACGTGTTTGGAACGCATAAACTCTTTTCAAACCGTCCGCATCTGGCGGCGTTCTTCTGGAGTGTGGAGTTAATGTCACGTGATAAAGTCTGGACACATTGGACACGACTTTTCTATTGCGAGAAATTCAGAAAAAAATTTTTTAAAAAAAGTTCTGTGTATTTTCCGCAGTGGGATTTACGTGTCCGAAGTGTCCAATGTGTCCGAAAGTGGTTGTAATTTAAAAAGGAAGATGATATAATAAGCGTATATGTTCAGAATATGGAGGTATAATTATGATATCAGTAGCAATTGACGGTCCTGCCGGCGCAGGAAAAAGTACTATCGCAAAAAAAGTATCCGCAGAGCTGGGATTTATTTATGTCGATACAGGTGCGGTCTATAGGGCAGTTGCTCTTGCCTGCATAGAAAGCGGTACCGAAATAGGCAATACCGAAGCTGTTGAGGCTCTCCTTCCTTCGCTCGATATAAGCATCGTTTTCCTCAACGGCGAACAGCATATACTCCTCGGAGATAAGGATGTTTCCGACGCTATCCGTTCGGAGAATGTTTCCATGGCTACATCAAGGGTGTCTGCAATACCGGCTGTCAGACAATTTCTGCTTGACCTTCAGAGAGACTTTGCAAAACACGACAACGTCATAATGGACGGCAGGGATATCGGAACAGTCGTTCTGCCCAATGCTCAGGTAAAGATATTCCTCACTGCGTCCCCTGAGATCAGAGCAAAAAGACGTGTTCTGCAGCTCAAGGAAAAGGGCATAGAAGAGGATTATGAAAAGGTCCTTTATGATATAATCCACCGTGACTATAACGATACACACCGTGAAACAGCTCCGCTGAAAGCTGCTGAAAATGCAGTGATAGTTGATACATCCGAAATGACATTTGACGAGGCCGCTCAGAAGATCATGGAGATAATAAAGGAGCATACCGTATGAAACGAAGAAGCGCTATGTTTGTCATCGGAAGAGTGCTTGCTATACCTCTGTTCAAACTGATGTACAGGTATAAAGTCAGAGGAAAAAAGAACCTTCCGAAAAACGGCTCATATATCGTTTGCTGCAACCACCTTTCAAATATGGACCCGCCGCTGCTTTCCGTCACTCAGAAAAGACAGATATACTACATGGCAAAGGCGGAGCTTTTTGAGAAAAAATTCTTTGCATGGGTGATACGTACCCTCGGAGCGTTTCCTGTAAACAGGGGCGCAGGTGACGGAAAGGCTATCGAACAGGCTGAGGAGATCGTCAAGGACGGCAGACTTTTGGGTATCTTCATCGAGGGCACACGCTCAAAGACAGGAGAATTCCTTCGTCCGAAATCCGGCGCTTCGATAATAGCCTATCAGACCCAGACACCCGTTATACCTGTCTGCATCACGCCGAGAAACACAAAGATAAAAAAGTTTGACGGAGTATACATCTCATGGGGCAAGCCTATGTCGATAGAAGAACTCGGACTCAAAAACGGCACTCCGGAGGAATACCGCAATGCGAGCCGTATGATAATGGGCGAGATAAAAAAGCTCAGGGAACGTGACCTTGAAGAAATGAACAAAAAAAATAAAAAGAAGAACAAAGGACAGCCCGCTGAGATTGAAAACACTGAACAAGAGGGAGAATGATCCGCCATATTTTACTTATTTCTCCGGTGTCTGTCTTTTGTGATAGTCAGACCGTTCTATCGGATACGCTATATCGGAAGAAAAAATATCCCGAAAGGTGCGTTTGTCCTCTGCTCAAACCATATCAGCTATTTTGACCCCGTCTGTCTTGGGATGGGGCTGAGAAGAAAAATATTCTTCATGGCAAAGTCGGAGTTTTTCACGAACCACGGATGGTTCATACGCTGTTTTTTCAGAGTGTGCGGAGTGTTTCCCGTAAAGCGGGGCAGTGCAGATACTGCGTCCGTTGATACGGCTTCCGGACTGCTCAAAAAGGGACGTGTTGTCGGGATATTTCCGCAGGGAGGTATTTTTCCTCTGAATGAGTTTGAACCAAAGGCAGGAGCGGCGCTTCTTGCCGCAAGGAACAGCGTACCGATCTTGCCGGTGTCTGTTTTTGCTGAGAAAAGGATAAGACCGTTCACAAGAATAACAGTCCGGTTCGGTGAGCCGCTCTTTTCGGACGGCAGTTCACTGAGGGATGCAAGACTGCTCAACAAAAGGCTTGGAGCAAAGATATCACAACAACTGGAGGCAGGACATTGGAAATAAAGGTCGCAAAAACGGCAGGCTTCTGCTTTGGAGTGAGCCGTGCAATAGATATCGTAGAAAAGCTTGTCGCTGAGGGAAAGCGGGTCTGCACTCTCGGCGCAATAATACATAATCCCCAGAAGGTCAGGGAGCTTGAAGAAAAGGGAGTAAGGATAGTTGATTCTCCCGATGAGGTCAAAAGCGGCGAAACTCTTGTTATCCGTTCACACGGTGTTGCCGCTTCTGTTACCGACAGGATAAAGGAACTCGGAGTTTCGTGCAGTGACGCAACCTGTCCCTTTGTGCTGAAAATACACAGGATAGTTGCCGAACATTCTAAAAACGGCGACACTATCCTCATTGCCGGAGATAAGGATCATCCCGAAGTTCAGGGTATTATCGGACACTGCTTTTCGGAGTGTCATACCTTTATGAATTGTGATGAACTTGATAAGCTTTTTGAAGATGTCCCAAATTTAAGACAAAAACCCGTTTGTGCCGTTGTTCAGACGACTTTTGATAGGACAGAATGGAAAAAAACTTTAAAAAAATTGCAAAAACTATATACAAATGCGAAAATATTTGATACAATATGTAGTGCCACGTCTGACAGACAGTCTGAGGCGGAGATCCTTGCCTCGGAGTCTGACCTGATGCTTGTTATCGGAGGCAAGCACAGCTCGAATACAAACAAGCTGTACCATATCTGTAAAAGCAAGTGTGATAAAACTTATCTTATCGAGTCGGCTCCGGAGCTTCCGATGGACGCTTTGAGAACTGCCGGACAGATCGGCATCACGGCGGGTGCATCGACGCCTGCAAGTATAATAAAGGAGGTACTTGTTACCATGACAGAAGAAATCAAAAATACTTTAGAAAGTGAAGCTGAGCCGAATTTTGAGGATCTCCTCGAAGAGTCCTTCAAAAATTATAATACAGATGGCAGAGTAACCGGTGTTGTTGTAGGCATAACTCCCACAGAGGTTCGTGTTGATGTCGGCAGAAAGCAGACAGGTATTATTCCGCTTTCAGAGCTTTCTAACGATCCCACAGCCAAGGCTGAGGATCTCGTAAAGGTCGGCGATGAGCTTAACCTTATCATTATGAAAACAAACGATCAGGAAGGTACTATCCTTCTCTCCAAGAGACTTCTCGATGCACAGAAGGGCTGGGATGAGATCGTAAAGGCAGAGGAAGAAAAGACTGTTGTAACAGGCGTTGTTACCGAGATCGTAAAGGGCGGCGTTATCGCTGTTTCCAACGGCGTTAAGGTATTTATCCCCGCTTCTCTTGCAACAGCAACAAGAGGCGAGAGCCTTGACGGTCTTCTCAAGCAGGAAGTAAGCTTCCGCATTATCGAAACAACAAGACAGAGAAAACGTGCAGTCGGTTCTATCCGTTCCGTACTCAGCGATGAGCGCAAGCAGAAGGCAGAGGCTTTCTGGGCAGATGCTGAGGTCGGCAAGAAGTATACAGGCACAGTCAAGTCCCTCACTTCTTACGGCGCATTTGTTGATATCGGCGGTATCGACGGTATGGTACATATCTCCGAGCTTTCATGGAACAGGATCAAGCATCCTTCAGAGGTCGTTAACGTCGGCGATACTATCGAGGTATATATCAAGGCTCTCGATCAGGAAAAGGGCAAGATCTCTCTCGGCTACAGAAAAGACGAGGACAATCCCTGGGAGATACTCAAGAACCAGTATCCTGTCGGCACAGAATGTGAAGTTGAGATCGTCGGTCTGACACAGTTCGGCGCATTTGCAAGGATCATCCCCGGCATCGACGGACTTATCCACGTTTCACAGATCTCCAACGAGAGAGTTGAGAAGCCTCAGGATGTTCTTTCCGTTGGTCAGAAGGTCAACGTAAAGATCACAGCTATCGACTTTGACGCAAAGCGCATCAGCCTTTCAATGAAGGCTCTGCTTGCTGATGAGGCTCCTGCTGAGGAAGCTGCTGAAACAGAAGAAGCTGCTGAGTAATTTACTATTGTATTATCTTTTAAGGCATCTCGTCAGAGGTGCCTTAACTTGTTTGACAGAGGTGTTTTTTATGTATGAAGAGATAACCGCTCAGGCAAAGCAGGCGGTCACCGAGATACTGAGTGCTGCAAAGCTTAAAAAGGGCGATATATTTGTTGTCGGATGTTCTTCGAGTACGGTCGCAGGAAAATCATTCGGTTCTGCGTCGAGCATGGAGATCGCTCAGGCGGTGTTTGACGGGATATATCCGCTGCTCAAAGAAAACGGCATATTCCTTGCCGCACAGTGCTGCGAGCATCTTAACCGTGCAATAATAACCGAAAGAGCAGCAGCCGAAAAACAGAACAGGGAAGAGGTCAACGTCGTTCCTCAGCCCAAAGCGGGAGGTTCCTTTGCAACGATAACATACAATACTCTTGAAGACCCTGTTGCAGTGGAACACATCCGTGCAGATGCGGGAATAGATGTCGGCGGTGTGCTTATCGGTATGCACCTGAAGGAGGTAGCTGTTCCTCTGACACTCAGCATAAAGCGCATCGGTGAAGCTCCGATAACCAGCGCAAGAACAAGAGCAAAATTCATCGGCGGTGAACGTGCGCATTATAACGAGAATATGAAATAAAGGGGGAGGACAATGGGTTACAAGGAAGAGTTTATTGATATCTACACACAGAACGTAAAGCGTGAGGGAAGTGCAGAGCTGCTTGAATGGCTGCAAAAAACGGACTTTTTTACAGCGCCCGCAAGTACAAAATACCACTGCGCCTGTGAACAGGGTCTTCTCATGCACAGCCTGAGCGTATATCATACCCTGATGGACAGACATTTTGACCCTGACAAGGACAATCCCGAAAGCTTTGCTATTTGCGCACTGCTCCATGACCTCTGCAAAGCGCAGTTCTATAAGGTGTCTACACGCAATGTCAAGAATGAAGAGACCGGACAATGGGAAAAGAAACCGTATTATTCCGTAGAGGATACATTCCCTTACGGACACGGCGAAAAATCCGTGTTCCTTATTGAACGTTTTATGCGCCTTAAAACATCTGAGGCGATGGCGATACGCTGGCACATGGGCGGTTTTGACGAGGCGGTAAAGGGCGGCAGCTTTGCGATAAGTCTTGCCTTTGAAAAATTCCCGCTTGCAGTAAAGCTTCATCTTGCCGATCTTGAATCCACCTATCTCAGAGAAAAGCATACATCAGCCATGAAATAAAAAATGCTGCCTTGAATCATTCAGGGCAGCTTTTTGCATATTTTTTACTTTATCACAACAGGGCCGAACTCACTGTCCGGATATTCGGCTGCGGTTATCTTTCCGGTTTTTTCGTCAATGTCTATCATACCGTAACATTCATCAAAGCCTACAGAACCGGGGTTCATTATGAGCATCCTGCCGTCTGCCGTGGTGAGCTGACTGTGAGTATGTCCGAAAAGAACGATGTCGGCATTTTCCTGATGTCCCAGAGCCGCAAGACTATAGAGACTTTCCTTTACACGCTGGATGTGACCGTGAGTGAGCATGATCTTTTTGCCGCAGACAGTTACCGTCAGCAGGCTGGGAAAGTCACAGTACCAGTCGCAGTTGCCTTTTACTGAATAGAACTGTTTATCCGGAAATTCCGCCATCATATCCTGAATGTCGTTATGGCCGTCGCCGCAGAAAAAAATGACCTGAGCGTTTTTGTGCCTTTTTATTGCACGTTTCATATCGGAGCAGTTGCCGTGAGAATCGGAAAAAACCAAAAGTTTCATATTTTCATCCCTTTTAACATATCATTAATTGAACACTGAGCCGCATGGTGCGGAAAGCAGTGATCTATCAGGGGGTGGTCCTATGGATCAGAAAAGTACAGAGAAGATATTCAATGATCTTTCTGCCGACCAGAGGAAGCAGGTGGAGAGCATACTTGCGGACAAAAACAAAACTCAGCAGATACTCGACAGTCCGCAGGCAAAGGAGCTGCTGAAAAAACTGATGGGGGAAAAATAACCTATGGAAGACCTGTCCCGTAAGATAAGCGAGCTTCTGAGCGATCCTCATGCCCTTGAACAGATCAGGGGACTTACGGGACTGCTCGGTCAGACACCGGACAAGCCTGAACAGCCCCAGCATAAGGAAACTCCGGATCCGGCAGACAAAAGCTTTTCGGGTATGCCAGACCCGAATATGATCGGTATGGTTATGAAGCTTGCTCCGCTTTTGCAGTCTGCAAAGGAAGAGGACGACAGCACACGTCTCCTGAAAGCGCTGAAGCCCTTTATGCACGATGAACGCTCAAAGCGCATTGACGGAGCGATAAGGCTTCTGGGCATAATGAAGATACTGCCGCTGCTGAAGGGTGCAGATACGGGTTTGTTCGGTTAGTTTTTTAAGGCAGGTGACAGCAATTACCGACACCGAACTCAGAAGAATGCAGCAGGAAGCTGTAAGGCGGACTCAGGAGATGCAGCGGCGTGCGCAGGCAGTAAGACAAGTATCGGAACCTCCGCCTGCGGAAACGCCGGAGCCTCTTCCTGAAAAGCCGCAGGAAGCTCCGGAAAATAATAATACCGTATTCAACAAACCGCCCGGACACAGCATTTTTGAAAAAAGTGCGCCGGGCGGGATATTTGATACACTTTTCAGGGACAAGGAGAAAACACTGATACTCGGTATCGTACTGCTCCTGATGGACGAGAAAACAGACAACAGTTTAATTATGGCGCTGATGTATCTGCTTATCTGACCTGACCGTCACCTTCGATTATGAACTTCATGGAGGTCAGTTCATTCAGACCCATCGGTCCTCTTGCGTGGAGCTTCTGAGTGGAAATGCCGATCTCAGCGCCGAGACCGAACATACCGCCGTCTGTGAAGCGAGTTGAAACATTGACATAAACGGCTGCGGAATCCACAGACGCAGTAAATTTCTTTGCGTTTTTGTAGTCGTTGGTGACGATGCACTCACTGTGGCCGGTAGAATACTTTGCGATATGTTCGATAGCTTCATCGAGAGAGGAAACTACCTTTACGGCAAGGATATAGTCGCCGTATTCTGTTTCCCAGTCGCTCTCTTCGGCAGGTACAACACAGTCACCGAGGATAGCTGCGGTCTTTTTACAGCCTCTAAGCTCAACATTTTTTTCATCGAGCCTTGCCTTTATAACGGGCAGGGCTTTTTCTGCGATATTTTCATGTACGAGGATAGTTTCGATAGCATTGCATACGGAAGGACGGGATGTCTTTGCATTGTAGATGATATCGGCAGCCATGTTGATGTCTGCGCTCTCGTCCACATATACATGGCAGTTGCCTGCGCCTGTCTCGATAACAGGTACTTTTGCATTCTCGACAACGGCTCTGATAAGTCCCTTGCCGCCTCTTGGGATAAGCACGTCAAGATATTCCGTAAGTTCCATAAGCTCAACGGATGACTGTCTTGTAGTGTCCTCGATGAGCTGAACGGAATTTCTGTCAAGACCTGCACTCTCAATAGCATCCTGCATTATTTTTGCAAGGCACTTGTTTGAGTTGATAGCTTCCTTGCCGCCTCTGAGTATAACTGCGTTGCCGCTTTTGAGACAAAGCACGGCAGCGTCTACCGTTACGTTGGGACGGGACTCAAAAATGATTCCGATAACTCCGAGCGGTACTCTTATTTTTGTGATCTCCATTCCGTTAGGTCTTGTGCTGCCGGAAATAACTGTTCCGATAGGGTCCTGCAAAGCGGCAACTTCAAGAACGCCGTCTGCAACGCCCTTGATCCTGCCTTCGTCAAGTCTGAGCCTGTCGATGAGTGCAGCGGAAAGACCGTTCTTTTCGCCGTTGTCAAGGTCGACCTTGTTTGCTGCAATGATAGCGTCCTGATTTTCGATCAGTGCCTTTGCGATAGTTCTGAGAGCATCGTTCTTTTTTTCTCCGGCAACGGCAAGCTGTCTTGAAGCAGCCTTTGCCTTCATGCCCATTTCATCGATTATTCTCATAAAAAACACCTCTTTGATATATTTTTATATACGTCCTTCTGCGGCGGTAAAAAGAGTGCCGACAGGTTCGCCGTCAATAAGCTTGTAGATATTGTTAAGGTCGTTTCCGCTCATAACACAGCAGTTTATACCTGCGCCTGTAGCGGCAGCCGCTGCGGGTATTTTTGTTGCCATGCCGCCCGTACCTCTGTTTGATCCTGTACCGCCTGCCATTTCTCTGATAGAGTCGTCGATATGCTTGACGACAGATATCTTTTTTGCATCGGGGTTCTTTCTCGGGTCAGAATCATACAATCCGTCAATGTCCGTGAGGATGACCAAAAGATCAGCGCCGACAAGGTCTGCAACAATAGCCGAAAGGTTGTCGTTGTCTCCGAAATTCTCTCCGACAAGCTCATCTATGGCAACGGTATCGTTTTCGTTGACTATCGGGATGATGCCCATTTCGAGAAGCGTCTGGAAGGTGTTTGTTACGTTCTGGCGTGAGTGGTCGTTGATAACAACGTTCTTTGTGAGCAGCACCTGTGCAACGGAGTTGTTGTATTCTCCGAAGAATTTATCATACAGGAACATAAGCTCGCACTGACCGACAGCCGCAAGAGCCTGTTTGTAGCGTGTTTCGGACGGGCGCTGCTTGAGCTTGAGCTTTCCCATGCCGACACCGATAGCACCGGAACTGACGAGTATTATCTGCTTTCCGCTGTTGTGAAGGTCGCTCAGCACCTTGCAGAGCATTTCGAGTTTTCTGAGATTTACATTTCCGTTTTCGTATGTCAGTGATGAAGTACCGACCTTGAAAACTATTCTTCTTGTTCTGAAAGTATCCATTTTTTGATTCCTCTTGCCTTTTTGAGATTACCTGTAGATTATACCACACAATACCTGCCCGGTCAAGACGGGAAGGCAGGCACTTTGATGAATTTGAGCGCCGGCGCATAACCTCTTGAATATGGGAAATAATAACAAAAAACCATGACGGAGGAGAAAATGTACAGTATAGTGATCTGCGGTGACAGCGATGAAAGGATACTTACAAAAACGATAGCAGGGACGTGTATGAGATACGGCGGGGTATTCGTATCGGACGGGAAAAATATCTATGAGACAGGGGAGGGTACTGAATTTCTGATACTTTGTGCAGACAGTGAGAGTGAAATAAGCTGCGGCGGGATACTTGTTGTCGGGAGCGGTATCGGCGGAGGATATCCGGTGATAAAAAACAAGGAAATAATAACAATTGCGGACACAGGTGATGCAGAACGGCTTTCGTTTCTTGCCGGTCACGAAGGTGTCGTCATAGGCTGTTCAATGTCGCATTGCGATACGGTAAGCTTATCATGCAGTACAGACTGCCGCATCGTTAGTTTAAGACGTGAGCTGACGACGCTTGACGGCGATATTATCGAACCGTGTGAGATCGCTGTCAGGTGCAGTGAAGATATACCGGTCTATCCGCTGCTTGCATCGAGCTGTGTATTGGCTCTGTGCGGTGTGCCATACGAAAACGGGTATGATATATATAGTGATCCGACTTAATGAGTACATTGAATGTTGGAGCGCTGGTCTGTGCGTTGAACATTAATTTTCAATTTTAAATTTAACTCCACACTCCACCCTTTGCAGTTATTGTTTTGGATTGCTGCAGAAAGCCGTTATTGAGTGTCCTTTCGGGCAATTTGAATCCATAGCAGTTGACAATTTTTTTGTAAAGCTGTATGATTAGAGTATAAACTGCCGGAAGGAAGTGACGCTATGAGTGAAGAAAAGACCTCATCAGCCTCGACAGAAGCCGAAAAGCCGATCATAGTTTTCAAGGATGTTTCAAAGGTATATACGCTTTACAAAAACAGCCGTGAACAGTTTACGGCGCTGTTTTACAATTCCAAAAAGTTCAAAAAACACACTGCTCTTGAAGGAGTGAGCTTTGAGATAAGAAAGGGAGAATCTGTCGCCATAATCGGGCGCAACGGTGCAGGAAAATCTACCCTTCTCAAAATGATAACCGGAGTGGCATTCCCGACAGAAGGCGAGATATACGTCAAAGGACGTGTGTCCGCTCTTCTCGAACTGACGGCAGGCTTTGTGCCGGATATGACCGGACGGGAAAATGTCCGCTTCAAGTGCTACGTTCTGGGACTCAGGGGTGACGACATAGACAAGATAGAGCAGAAAGCTATAGAATTTGCTGAACTGGGCGAATATATCGACCAGCCGGTAAGGACTTATTCGTCAGGTATGAGAGTGCGTCTGGGATTCGCCATCAACGTAAATACTGAACCCGACATACTTGTCATTGACGAGGCACTGAGCGTCGGCGACAATACATTCAAAAAGAAGTGCAAGGACAAGGTCAGCGAGCTTATAAAAACCGGAATAACAGTTCTCTATGTCAGCCACAACAAGGACATACAGGATTTCTGCCGGCGCTGTATCTACCTTCAGAACGGAAAGATAATATTTGACGGCGCAATGGAAGAGGCTATGAAGAAATTTCCTGAGTTTGCAAACTGACAATTCAAAAATATCTGTTAAAATTTACATTTGCTATTGAAAAAAAACACCGGATGTTATAAAATATACAGTGACGGCAGTGCGCCGTAAATTGCAGATAAGCTGCCGGACGGCAGCAAAAATATATCTGAAAGGATGTAATCAAAATGAATTATCTCAACAAAAAGACAGTCGAGGATATCGACGTTGCCGGCAAGAAGGTTCTTGTACGCTGCGACTTCAACGTTCCTTTCGACGGTGAGGGCAACATTTCTGACCCCAAGCGTATCGACGAGGCTCTCAAAACTATCAAGTACCTCGTAGACCACAAGGCAAAGGTCATTCTTTGCTCACATCTCGGCCGTCCGAAGGGCGAGTTCAACATGAAATATTCTCTTGCTCCCGTTGCTGCATATCTTTCAAAGGCTCTTGGCTTTGAAGTAAAGATGGCTTCTGACGTTGTAGGCGAGAGCGCTCAGAGCATCGCCGCTTCTCTCCAGGACGGCGAAGTAGAGCTTATCGAAAACGTTCGTTTCCACAAGGAAGAGGAAAANNAAAAGAACGATCCCGAATTCTCAAAGAAGCTTGCTTCTCTTGCTGAGATCTATGTAAACGATGCTTTCGGCACAGCTCACAGAGCTCATGCTTCAACAGCAGGTGTTGCAGATTATCTCCCTGCAGTATGCGGCTACCTCATTCAGAAGGAGATCTCCGTAATGGGCGGCGCTCTTGCAGATCCCAAGAGACCCTTCGTTGCTATCCTCGGCGGCGCTAAGGTTTCCGATAAGATCGGCGTTATCACAAACCTTCTCGACAAGGTAGACACACTCATCATCGGCGGCGGTATGGCTTATACCTTTATGAAGGCTCTCGGCTATTCAACAGGTACATCCATCTGCGAGATCGACAAGGTGGAGCTTGCTAAGGATATCATGACCAAGGCTAAGGAAAAGGGCGTAAAGTTCCTTATTCCCGAGGATACAGTTGTTGCTCAGGAATACAAGGCTGACGCTGAATTCAAGATCGTTGATTCCGACAAGATCGAGGACGACTGGATGGGTCTTGACATCGGTCCCAAGACAAGAGAAAAGTTTGCCAACGCTCTCAACGGCGCAGGCACAGTAGTATGGAACGGCCCGATGGGTGTTTCTGAGTGGGAGAACTTTGCACAGGGTACTATCGCTGTTGCAAGAGCAGTTGCTGAGAGCGGCGCTATCTCCATCATCGGCGGCGGCGACTCTGCTGCAGCAGTTGAAAAGCTCGGCTATGCTGACAGAATGACTCACATCTCAACAGGCGGCGGCGCTTCCCTTGAATT
>DBWG01000098.1:14635-14983 GCA_002308635.1 Ruminococcaceae bacterium UBA1244
AAGAATAAAGAACAGAGAATAAAGAATAAATAATAAATTTCTGCTTTGTTCGCTGTTCGGATTACTTAAAGGATGAAGGGGCGGGGCAATGCTTCGCCTCTTTTTTCATACGGCTGTGCCGTAAAATACATGAATTGAAAAGGAGATAATAACAATGAACAAGGAACTCAGAAAGGCTATCATTGCCGGCAACTGGAAAATGAACAAGACCCGTCCCGAAGCAAAGGCACTTATCGAGGATCTTATTCCTATTGCTGCAAAGGCTACCTGCGAGGTAGTTATCTGCGTACCCTACACAAACCTTGAAACAGCAGTTGAGCTGACAAAGGGCACAAACATCAAGGTCGG
>DBWG01000001.1:0-19183 GCA_002308635.1 Ruminococcaceae bacterium UBA1244
ACTTACCATTTTACACCTTTTGGAGAGTAATTCACTTTTTTATTTCTCTAAAACTTGGAAACTGCTATATTTCCATAGTAAGAATCATTTTGGACATCATTGCAGTGATGTGAATATTTCCGTCTGTCCCTCATTTTCCGCATAAGCTCTCCTCATCACAAGGAACGCATCGGTTCTTAATGTTTGCAGTGTGCTTTTGCTGAGGTAATCGGCAAGAGAAGCAAGAGAACCGATATACCTTATGCCGCCCTGACTTATGCACATGATGTTCGCACCGTTTGATATGCTTAAAATCTGTTCCGCAAAGCCGATTCCGGTACGCAGGCTGACAGGAATGATACGCTTGTCAACAAAGGCAAACTCCTTGACGACAGCGGGAATTTTTTTGTCCGGCTCGCTGTTTATAAGCAGAAATTCTGCTTTGTCGTACCGGATCCCGGTAATGAAGCTCAGCATATTGCCAAGTTCCCTGTCATCATCGGGAAGTTTTACGAGCAGTGAGATGGCGGGAGTTTCGCTTCTTCCGCAGAATATCCTTACAGGTTCCGCTCTGCCAACAAGTGCGGCAGCGGAAGTGCCGCTGTTTTCAGACTTTCTTTCTTCAACGGCAGTGCGTATTTTTTTAGCGGTCTGCAGATAGTTCCCGATAAAGGGATAATCACGTTTACCTAAGAATTCTTCAGTATCGGAAAGGATCTTTTCTCCAAGTGTTTCATAGCAGGCAAATTTACTGCACCATGCCATAAGATCGTTGAATTCACATCTCATTATCGCATCTGCGGCTTCACCGGTGATACCGTCATTTTTAAGCTGTTGTTCAATAATATTGATCGATTCCATCTGACAGTCAAAGTGCATTGCTCTCCTGCCGACAAGCGAACCGGGCATGTTCACCCTGTGCAGAACTACTCTGTCTCTTGAGATCATAATGCTCTGAGCTTTAGTAATGACGTGTGTAAAGAAAGAGCGGTCATTCACGCAATACAGACCGTTGAACAGGATGTTGTTTTCAAGCAGGAATTCACGTCTGTAGATGCCTGTCCACGGAGTCCTGCACAGTTCCAGCACAACGGGATCATCAGGTGCAAGGACGGAGAGGAATTTTTCGTCCTCAATAAACGAGAGACTATAAAGTCTGTTTTCAACTGTAATATGGCTGATCTCGTCAAAGGCTGCCGCACAGAATTTCAGGCAATCAGGACGGTATTTACGGGCTGTCTCATAAACGGATTCATAAGCGTATTCGAGTACCAGATCGTCAGCGTCCATAAAATGTACGTATTCGCCCGAAGCCTGCATCAGACCATTATTCCGTGCGATACCTGCGTGTTGATTCTGCTGACAGACCAGTTTTATCCTGTCGTCACGTTCCGCATAGCGGCGGATGATATCCCTTGTGCTGTCGGTTGAGCCGTCGTCAACACAGATCACTTCTATTCTCTCAAGCGACTGTGTTATGATACTCTCAATGGTCTGCCCGATATATTTTTCGGCATTGTATACAGGAATTATCACCGAAAGTGCAACAGGCGCAAAGATAACATTGTTTCCGATATAGCTGATATAGTCCGAAACGTCCTTATCCTGAAAATAATATTCTTTTTCGTGGCGTGTGATACCGAACTCCTTGTCGCCGCTGTATTTCATGAAGTTAATGATCTCAAGACGTGCGATGGCGGAATTGATCGTTCTGAGGTTATGACAGACAGTCGAAAGAAGTTTATTGAGAAAGCTTCTCTCAAAAGCTGGGTATACGCCTGCATCCTTCAGCCTTTTGGCGGCTTCTCTGTATGAATCGAAAAAGCCGAGCGGAGCCTGATATCTTGTCTGCTGGAGACTGCTGCCAGTGTTTACCCGATAATGAGCAAAGATATGGTCGATAACGGATATTTTTCCGGCAAGGGCTATTGCCGCAATTACAAATGCTACATCGTTTGAGCGTACAACATTCTGAAACAAGAGTCCTTTTTCTTTGATGAATGAATGTCTGAACAGCTTATTCCATGGCCAGTTCTGAAATGCCATGAACATACCGTCTGGCATTTCCCGGGGTGAAAACGGTGAATGGTCTGGATAGAAATCACGGGTCAGACCGATTTTCCTGCTCATAAACTGCTGTTTACTGTCATCAAACTTATTTGCCGCAAAAACTACAATATCCGAGGAATCATGTTCGGCGGTTTCCGTGCAGAATTCAAGCATATCAGGTTCAAAGAAGTCATCAGAATCAGCAAAGGCTATAAATCTGCCTCTGGCGTATGATAGTCCGTGATTTCTTGCCGTTTCCGCACCGGAATTGCTCTGAGAAAAAACTCTCACACGTTTATCGTTCATACTCAGTTGTCTGAGGATTTCAGGCGAATTGTCGGTAGATCCGTCATCCACGCAGATGATCTCTATATTTTCTATCGTCTGTGAAAGAAGACTGTTTATACACTGTTCCAGATAGTTCTCAGAATTATATACGGGTACGATTACAGAAGCGACAGGCTCATTTATATTGTCAAAAGTCGTTTGTTCATCAAGAAGCCGGTGTATCTCATGGTAATAGCTGATATTGTCAAATACTTCCTCATCGGCATCCGCAAGATCAAGTTCTCTGAAAAATTTCTTCCGGCAGCTTGAACGAATGAGTGAAGCGTAATAGTCACGGTGATTATGTACGTTCCAGAGAGTAAAGTCTGCCGCCCAGTCGATGAAGCTCCTTTTGAACCTGCCGTAGCTGTCCGCGGTGATAAGGAACTGTCTGAGCGCAGACAGGGCGTCATAGAAATTGTGCCAGAGGATATCCATTCCGCATGAAAGCACTCTGCGATGTCCGATCCTTTTGTGTACAAGCAGTTCATTGAGTGTGTCTATCCGCTGAGCTTTAGTGTAAGCCGAGAACGTAAAAAGCATATCATTGCATGAGTTGATCTCCTGAAAGCGAAGTCCGTTGCTGATGATGAAATCCCTCCGGAAAAGCTTGTCCCATGCGGTACAGCTTGTCATAGTGAAAATGTGTCCGGCACATTCATCACTGGAGAACGGTCTGTAAGCGGGCATTTCATGGAGTTTCATTGTCCAGGGACACGGTTCGTAAGCACCGGTGTTTTCGTTATACATATCGCAACGGAAGGCGCAGATCTGTGCATCGCTCTGTCCGGCAGTCAGGCAGGCTTTTTCGAGCATATCAGGTTCAAAGAAGTCGTCTGCATCAAGGAATGACAGATATTCGCCCTTTGCCAGTTCAAGCCCTGCGTTTCTGCAGGCACCTGCGTTAGTGTGTTCATACCGGCGGATAACTGTGATCCTGCTGTCGCTGTTTTTATATTGTCCGAGTATGTCGGGAGTTTCATCGGATGAAGCGTCATCAATGCAGATGATCTCTATCTCCCGAAGAGTCTGGGCGCATACGCTGTCAAGGCACTGTCTGAGCCAGCGTTCTCCGTTATAAACAGGTATGATAACGCTGACTTTTATCCCATCATTCATAATATCCCTCATGCGCTCGTATTCCTTTCTGTTATAGAAATAGTCCCTGTCGTTCCCGATAATATCAAGCTGTTTAAAGTATTCTTCTCTGCACCGCTCGATCAGCAGGCGGCTGGTCTGCGGAGAGAGTGTGTCGATCTGCCATATCGAAAAGTTCAATGCCCAATTGACAAAACTTCTGCGGTAGCGTTCATAGGTATTGTCGGAGAGCAGTTTATCTTTCAATGCTTTCAGCGCTAAATAGAAATTATCCCACGATCGTTCTCTTGTAACGGAGAGTGAGCGGAAGGCGTTTATCCTGTGATGGACAAGCAGCCGATCAAGGAAAAAAATACGTTCAGCTTTTGTATAGAGACAGAATACAAAATACATATCGTTGGTAGTGCGGAGTTCCTGAAAGCGTACATGATTTTTTTCGATAAGTTCCCTGAGAAAGAGCTTGTCCCATGCCCAGCCGCAGCCGATATTGAATATCCTGTCGGGAATATCGGCTGCCGAAAAAGTTCCGCCCGCAGGCAGCATGGCGGGTTTTATGCTGTAATCGCACGGCTCAAAGCGTGAGGCAGCATGGTCGTACTGATCTGAACGGAACACGACTATATCGGCATGTTTCTGTTCCGCTGCCTGATATGCCTGCATGAGCATATCGGGTTCAAAGAAGTCATCAGCATCAAGAACAGACACATATTTTCCTTTTGCAGTTTCAAGCCCCGTATTGCGGGCTTTTCCCGCACCGCTGTGCGGTTGTGTAATGACCTTTACTCTGCTGTCCTGCGTTTCGTATTCACGCAGTATCGGCAGTGAAGTATCCGTGGAAGCATCATCAACGCAAATTATCTCTATTTCATCAAGTGTCTGACAAACAATGCTGTCAAGACACTGCCGCAGATATTCTTCCATATTGTAAACGCTCAGTATCACGGACACCTTTGGAATATTTCCGATTTCTTCCATGATGCAGCACCTCCTTTATCATTGCAGGGAGCAGTTTTTCACAGTTTGTTAAAGCATCCATACTGATTATACACGATTACGGAACATTTTTCTACTGCCTAATGATTTTAATGCAAAAAAAGACTGCGAAGCGGGAACTTTATGCTCCTGCCTCGCAGTCAGTATCAATTATTCTGTTTGGAACGTATCAGATAGAACTGATAAAGGATAAGTTCATCAGCTGCCCTTGCTTACCCTGACCGTCTTATAGATATTCTTGACGGTGTTTTTTGAATCCTTAACGGATATTTTCAGGATATATGAGCCGATCTTGTCGAAAGAGATACTCATAGTCTGTTCATTGGAATAAGGAACCTTTTCAACGTATGTGCCGTTTTCCTTGACAGCAATTGCATACTGATAGCCGCCGTGACCGCCCTGTGCATCGCAGATAACATCAAAAACTGCGGAAGGTTCATTCGGGGTAATGAACTTTTTCGTCTCCGAAACAACGCACTTGTTTGTGAGTCTTTCAGGAGCTACTCTGAAGTATTTATAAATATTCTTTACAGTGCCTTTGGTGTCCTTGACAGATATCTTCAGAATGTGATTTTCCTGTACGGCGGGAGTAAAGCTCATTGTTTCACACGCCGAATAGTCTGATGACAGAGTGTAGGAGTTCTGTGAAACAGTCTTATAGGAAAGTGCAAATTCGTATCCGGGATAACCGCCGACTGCGGAACAGTTCACGGTCATTGTTTCACCGAAATATACTTTTTCGGCAGTTAGTGTACTTGTGTTTGTAAGACCTGTCCTGACAGTTGCATAGGCATTCTTTACATTGTTATGTGTATCCCTGACAGACATTTTAAGTACAAACCTGCCTGCGGTTTCGGGAGTAAATTCCATTGTGCTGTGATCTCCGAAACCATATACCTGATGGTAGGTATTTGTTTCATCGGAGCAGTCCCTGTATGAGAGAGCGTACTGATATCCTGATTCGTTCTCATCGGTATAACCGCCCTTAGCGCTGCAATTTACCGTAAATGCCTGACCGAACGGCACTACAGACTTTTCAACGCTGCAGCCGTTTTCAAGAGAACGGGGGTTCACTTTGAAATACTTATAGATATTCGCTGTTTTGCCGTTTTCGTCTTTTACTGATATCTTGAGCCAGAGCTTGCCGTACTTTTCGGGGCTAAAGACTATTTCGCTGCATGAGTCGTAGTCTACATACTGGGTATATTTTTCATCCTTCTCAGTCTTGTAGTAGACAGAGTAGTTATATGTACCTTTACCGCCTGATGCAGAACAGTTGATAACGATATCATCGCCGACTGTAGCCTTCTTGTTATAGTCCTGTATCGTACATTCGTTTTCGAGTTTGTTGTAAACGGTAACACTAATTATCTTTTCGGACGCCATGCCGTTTGCATCCTTGACAGTGATCTTGAAATAGAGATTGCTGGAACTGTACTGCAAGTCCGGAATTTCCACGTCGAAATAGATTGCTGTTTTGTCAGTGATATTATTACAGTAATTCTGTATAAGTGAGATATCGTCATAATAATATGCCACCGTGTATGAATACGGCGCAAAACCGCCTTCTGCGGCAAGATCGATCGTCAGGGTATCACCAACGATGCAGGAATATATTTCGCCTTCAATGGAGCATTTATTGGTGATACTGTCTCTGACTTCGATTTCAAATTCTACTGTCGCATTTTGTCCCTGTCCGTCATACGCCACGACAGTAACTTTATAAGTGCCTGCCACATTAGGAGTGAATGCTTTACTGTCATCGGTAGTTTTTTCGCATAGGGTCACAGCTTCACCGTTGTTATAGGTGAGATATGCCGTATATGAATAGTCTCCGCTGCCTCCTAACGCGGCGAACTGTATATTTATCTCATTTGAAGTATACTCAACAGTAGGTGAGCCCACGATATAGCTCTGGTTAACAAACATATCATTAACGTTGATCGATATCTCCTTTTCGGCCTCTCCGGAGAAAATATAGTTGTCGTCTCTGACTACGACCTTAATAGTGAGCGTTCCGGCAGTATTGGCATAAAATTCGATCGTTTCGAAGCCATTTCCTTTGTCGTAATGACAATAATCACCATCATCATACTTATAGTACACGTCATAAGAATATGGAGCATAGCCGTATTCTGCGGAAATCACAAGATCCAGGCTGTCACCAAGATTGCATTGCTGTATATTGCCGTCAATGTAGCTGGTATTGGTGACAAGATTACGGACTTCCACATCCAATGATGTTTCTGCGCTGTTTCCTTCACTGTCAAAAACCGTGACGGTAAAGGTATAGAAGCCTGCTTCCGTCGGATCGAAGAATATCTCGTTCTGGGCAACCTTTTCGCATAAGGTCTCAGTATACTCGGTTTCACCGGTAAATGACACCGAAGCCGAATAGGTATATTCACCGCTTCCGCCCGAAGCGTTGAATACTATCTCCAACTGGTCGATACCGACATACCAATTTTCGATCTGACCCAATATATAGCTGTCATTATTAAGCATCTCACCAACGGTAACAGTAAAGATCTTTTCATCAGTACTTATTGAATCAGATGCCGTTATCTTGAAATCATACTTTCCGACCTGCCAGAAACAGAACGAATCTGTACCATAATTTCCAGTCATATAACTATACTCGATCCAATTGCCGTCGTTGAAACGGTAATCAATTTGATATGTATAACTGCCTATACCGCCGGATGCAGAACATGTGAATGTTATTTCATCACCCGTAAGGTAAGGTCCTTCGCTTATATCAAGGGTCAGTTCAACATCGTTATGGACAGTGAAATACAGTGTTTTCTCCTTTGTTTGCAAGCCGTCTTTCGCAATGATAAGCACAGAGACATTACCGCCTTGATCGGGTGTGAACTGAACGGATTCGTCGCTCGTATCAGAAGCCACCTGAACGGGTTCGCCGTTTTCATAAGTGTAGAAAACGTCATAAGTATAACTGCCCTTGCCGTCTGTTGCACTAAGGCTGAACTCAATAGGCAAATTCACATAGGCGATTTGTGTTATAAGTTCGCTGGTGTTAATAAGCGTTCTATAAACAGTAACATTTCTTGTTATCGTTGAAGTATTACTGCCGTCATTAGCGGTTATGCTCAGTTCAAGATTTCCGCTTTTCGGAGCATTGAATATAACAGAAGCGTCGGTCGTGCTTAATGTAATGGGATACCACGATCCATTGTCGTATCTGTATTTAACATCAAAGGTATATTGACCTGTGCCGCCTGCTGCCGAAAGATCAATTAAAATATCATCGCCCGAGCGGCATTCTGTACAGCTTACTTGAGAATTATTAGTAAGCTGTATACTCGGTGCCTCGACCTGAAGTTCTAATTCAATTCTTGAACACAGACCTTTTTCGTCCTCTACATAGCTTTCAAAAACATACTGACCTGCAGACTCAGGAGTATAGTTGATATTATTAGGATCGCCTAAAGCATACGAAGCTTGCTCAACGTCGTCTTTTTTGATAACGAGGGAATATTTTTTGCCTGAATAACCGCCGTCAGACGAGGGTATGACACTTACCGATTGACCAAGAGCGATACTATTAAGGCTGAGCTGAGTGGTATTGACAAGCATCTCATGCTCAGGAACGTAATCCTCAAGAGTCATTTTTTCTGTAAAGAGCCTTGGTCTGTTGAGTATCTCCATTCCGGGAACTCCGTTAGCAGGATAGCGGTTTGCATCGGTACTGTAGAATATAATGTTGCCGTTTGCGTATTTTGACGGAACATTAATACGATACAGACTGCCTGTTTCCTTTGTCAGAGTATCACCTGGCCAGCCGTTATTTGTGGTGCTGCTGTAGAGATAAGCCTTGATCGGCTCGCTCCAATTTAACTTTGAATTGTCAAAGTACACCGGAACATAGCCGTTATTCTCTTCAGGGTCATACTTATAGAAATCGAACTGCTCTTCGTATTTCTTGCCGTCAGCGTCCTCGCCTGTCATGAGTATGCTGATAACAGAATCATCTGCTGCACTTTCGCCTATAGTGATGACCTTACTGCCGGTGAAATCACCCGAATCACCCTCTGCTGTGACATAGTGTGCCTTTGTCATATTCTTTGCCATGAGAGTAACATCAAGAGTGTCAGTGAAGTTTTTGGTGGTGGATATTGCTTTGAGTGACGGACCCGTTTCTGCATTATAAATAACGGCAATACCCGTTGAACCTATCTGACCGGAGATCTTGCCGTTGGATACGGCAAATGTGTTTCCGGTGATCTGTTCCGTATATGTACCGTCCGCCATTTTGTTGGCAGCTACGTTTACGTATGCAGAACCGCCGCCTACGTTTACAAGAACAGCGCCGCGTGTACCTCTTTCAACGTAGGAGATGTTTCCTTCGACTGAAAGATATTCTGTTTCGCCGTTCATAGCATTGTGGAACTTGTTAACTGCAGCCACCTCGGGAGCTTCCCAATAATCAGTGCAGACTTCGCCTATATTGCCGGTTCTCCAATTGGTAGTTCTTACATAATAAAGAGCTGTTGCATTTGCTCTTGCCGCAACAAGTGCCCATGTCCTGTTGATAACGTCCTGCGAAACTCCGGTAGACTCTTTGCCGTCACCCTGATATGTGTCGTGGGATTCAGCCCAGAGAACAACGTTATCGGACGAGACCTTAGTGCCATAACCCTTGTAGAAATCAACGATTTTTGTACCTTCGGCGTTGCCTTGTTTCATAGCATTGCGGATGTCGTTTCCCACATATTCACATGTCAGCTTGATGTTTGAAAAATAGGAATTGATTACTGCCTGATTGTTAGAAGCGCCGGAATCTCCGAGTACCTCGCCGTAGCAGTAAAGGCTGTCAAAGTATCCGTTATCTTTATAGAATTGTTTTGCCGCAGGGATGACATTGTCCCAGAATGTGTACTGTGAGCCGTCAGCAGCAGTACCGATATGTTTTGCAGCGTCAAAGCGGAAGCCGTCTGCGCCGGAACTGATACATTCCTTGAGGAAATCAAGCACACGCTGCTGAAGAGGAGCATACTCGGTGTTGAGGTCAGGCAAACTGCCGTCACTTGTCATAGAGTAGTTTATCTTACCTTCACGAGTAGGATTGCTGTCCATTGGCACATTCCAATTGGTATGCCAATAGGCACTGTTATTTCTGATCTCCGCCGGAGCCGACGATGTTATCGTCTTTGCAGTACCGTCGTTTCCGAGATGGTTAGCAACAACATCAACGATAACGTGGATGCCGTACTTGTGCGCTTCCGCACACATTTCTTCAAAGTCCGTCTTTGTGCCAAGTGCTGAATACTTCGTATTGTCAATGACGAAATCAGCCGGCTGGTAGTATACCCACCAGTAATTGTTTGGATTTGCCCAAAGTACTTTCCTTTGCAAGCTGTATGGGCGAGGTCTGGATGGATGTATAGCCTGCCTTGGCTATATTCTCCATATTTGCGGTGATGTTTTTGAATGACCAGTCCCATGCGTGCAGGATCAGACCTTCCTGAGTGGTTGCCATAAGGTCGTAGTCATACTCCGATGCAAGCGGTGCCGCACTGACAGGAACGGTATTCATACTGAACGTTGCTGTTCCCGTGGTGACAAACGCCGATCCGAGCATTACCGCAGAAAGCAATGTACTCAGAAACTTTGTTCTGCGAGTATGCTTATCTGCATTTTGCTTTTTTCTCATTCGTATTCACTCTCCTTTTGATAATATAAAATTAATTTTGTTTATTTATATCATTACAGATATTTCACTGTAATGGTACAGATGCCTTTAATTATAGCAATTCAAAATAATAGCAAACCTGTGGAGCGTGGAGTTAAATTGAAAGTTGAAAATTAATGTACAAGTTGAGGTTACGCACAAACCAGCGTACAAACATTAAATGCAATTATTAAGTTGGATTGCTATAAGTTTATGCTCAGTTGAAAGGAGGCATATTCAGATATTTTCTCCAGAAGGTTTCGGCTTTCAGTATCTTCCCTGCCTCAACGTACTGCTGCTCAATTTGTCCCTTGTGGGTTTTATAGTAGTTCATAACCCTTTTGTGACGTGCAACAAGCTCTCTGAAACGGGCCTTGTCTCTTTTTCTGAGATGCGCAGTATGGTCAGATGCGTTGACCGCAAGTATCTCTTTTGCCATATACTGTTTTGACGGATCATCAAACCAATCGTATGCAATGACCGCAACCGTATCTTTGAGAGCATGAGCGGGCAGAGTCTGACCGTTGTACGTTTTTTCGTACTGCTTCATTTCTTTTTCTGTAAGAGGATGATCGCTTTTCTTATAAATACTTCCGTAATCAATATTTATGTCCGGATATACGGATGCGGCAGGCAGCATGACCTCGTTTTTTTGGGCATGCTCACGCATTATTTTCTCTCCGTTTGGTGAGAACAGAAAATCCGGTCCTTTGCAGAACTCCTCAACGGCATCAAGCAGAAGCTCGCAGTTGTTATATGCAAGTCTGTTCAGTTCCTTCCAGAAGAATCCTTCAATACGTTTGATAAAGTCGATATTCTTGCATATACCGCTCATAGCCTGAATGATAAGGCTGTTTCTGTGTACCATGTAAAGTTCCAGACAAGCATTGAACTTGGAGATAAACCCTCTGTGCCAGATACATATACCGTTCAGCGACAGAAACTGTGCATTATTTGCCAGACTGAACTCAACATCGTCGCCGCGAATGAACAACGGTATCGGCAGATGATCACGGTCTATCTTTTTAACGGGTACACAGCAGTACCACCATCCTGCATAGGAATTGGCATGATATTTTATTTCCTGTTCGTTTTTGAGAACGGAATCCCAGAGATGCATTTCATAGTCGGGCTTATTGGGACCATACGATCCGTCATCGTGTACAAAGCCTACATCCTCATGCTGTACGTTCATTCGTTCGTAATAAAGCATAGCGCCGCTGAGAAAACGACCGTCAAATTCAGGTTTAAGAAGCGCAAGCAGAGAATAAGTTCTTACAAAAGCTTCCGGCAGCACCAGAACATCGTCATCCATAAGAAGGATATGTGTAGGATTAAATGCTTTATCGTTGACAGCCTCGATGATGCCTCTTGTATATCCGCCTGAACCGCCTGTATTCATGTTAGGCACAAGCTCAATATACTCGCTCTCAAAATCATCGGGATCAAGAGTTTGTCCGTTGTCGATGATCCTTGCCTTAAAGTGATCTTTGGCAGGTTCATCAGAATAGAACAGTTCACGTTCAAGCATGGCCATGTTGCTGGTGATATACTCTTCCCTCTTGTATGTAACTGTCGTAATTGCAATACGGATATCGTTTATCAGATGGCTGTCGATCAGCGTTGACCAGCTGCCTTCATAGAACCAAAAAGCGTTCTTTTCAGGTGCTTCAGGATCGTTCTTATCTTTGAGTACATCTATCTGGAAACCAACTACCGAGCTTTTGATCTCGCTGGGAACGGAAATACTGATCTCTGTTTTTTCCGTGAGATGATATTCTCTCGGTGAAAAAGTTTCCCTGCTGATATCGTTGCCGTCGGTATAGTGACCAAAAAGCTGTATTCTGAAGTCGCCCTTGCAGACCAGATTGAGTGAGATATTTCCTACATTCGTATATTTTCGCCATTTCGCAACAGAACAGGTATTAAAATAGGTAAAGAATTCAACGAAGCTGCCTGATTTGAGGATATAGGCAGAGATAAGTTTATCGTAATCAAAACGATCTCCCCGATACATCATCCACCAATGATCTTCAAGACTGCGGTTGTTCTCGATCAATATATTCTGCATCTTGAATCTCACATTGCCCATTTCTATCCACCTCCTCTTTCTGACGTGAAAGAACGTTATTCAGCCACTGCAAAGACTGTGTCTTCATTGCATCCATCAGTTTGTTGACTTTTTTATATCTTACCGGAAGACGGAAAAGGTACTCTTTCTTCTTGAAATCGTCCTCACAATGCACTATCCTCTCTTCGAGATTCAAAGAACAAAGAAGCGCCTTGACATTATTCAGACCTTCATAGCTTGCAGACTCAATAAACACAAACGGTTTGTTGAAAATAAGTGCAAAGCACACACCGTAATAATCATCCGTAATGACAAATTCACTGTTTATAATATAATACAGCCAGTCCGGAACTGTAATATGCCACGCAACCGGCAGACCAAGCATATCTCTTGATTCAGGGTAGGTATTGATATTAATGAAGTTCCTCATAGGACTGTAGTTTTTCGGAGTCAGAATGTCATTTCCACGAAGTATGAACTCACGTTTTCTTTCATTGCCGTATTTTACGTATGTAAAAATAAACGATCTGTCGTTTTCGTCATTTATGCAGGGAGCTTTTGATGCCGCATCCTCGAAATACTTTTTATAGCACAGAAAAACAGGATCAAGAACGATCTCTGCACCAATGCCGAAGCGTTCACGCATGATATCAAGATTATTGTAGTTGCTTACGGAAACAGAATCAAATTCTGCCAGATATTTTGCACTTGTTTTGAGCGCCTCGCCAAAAGGTCCGGAATATTTGTATCCAAAGGATGTGGAATAGCTTATCTTGTATATATCATCGGGTACATAGTCCAGATAATAGTGATTACCTACCTGTCTGCCGCACACATCGTAGCACCAGAATATGTCCGAACCCACAATAACTGTGTCCGTATCGTGAAGGATATCTGAAAGCTCTTCCGCACTTCTTACAAACAGGTTCTACCCTGCAATACTGATGTATAAACTTTCCTGCAATATTTTCAGGATCAGCGTAATGGTCTGTCCATAGATCAGCAGGCTTGTTCATAAGTGAAACATCCCATTCCAGAGTTTCTACGGTCTTATATAACGAAAAGGCTGTAAGTATGCTCCCGTAATCCAGACCGAACCAAAGTGTTTCAAGAAGAGCTTTTGGCTTTTTTGGTGGTTCGGTATTTGCCGTTTGTACTGAGTCAGATGGAAGCTCCTTTTCGTCATTGGCTGTTTCATTGTACGAAATCTTTTTTAATTGTTCATTGAGAATAGCCTCATTGATCTTTTGCATCTTTGAGTAGTTGCTTTTCTTTAGTTTGTTTTTATTTTTCTTTCCCAATATTTCACGCTCCTACTATACCGATCGTTGATTTTCAGTCATTCTGCAAAAGCAGCCCATTCTGTGCTGTATGCGGGTTTTGAGTGTTTTTCCCGAGTAATACAGGGAAATCAGTTTTGCGGATACATCAGCACTTCAAAGAAAATAGGCTTATCGCTGTAAGGATCGGTAAATTCCGGCAAAAGCCTGTCGAACTCTTCTTTATTGTGGGCACATATATATTTGAACTGCCCGAGAGATCTTACCCATCCTTCCGCCACTGCACCATGCGGCTGTGTAATAGAATAGCTTTGGAAATGCCTCAGCAGACCTGCACCATGGTCATTATTCAGAAGTATTCTGACGTTAGGTTTGAGATTTTTGTTCCAAAGTGAATTCATATCATAGAAGAAACTAAGGTCACCGATCAGAAGAAAACTCAGCTTATCATCCGGAACACACTGTCCGATGAAGGTTGAACATGAACCGTCAATACCATTGGTGCCCATATTGCAGTAAACTGTCGTGGTGGGATCGATGGGATAGTTCTGTGAATTAATAAACGTGTTGCCTACAGCAAGATGGAGCATAGAATTTTTCGGCAGATTTGTCAGCAAACGTCCCATTGTATAGTAAGACGTGAATTTATCATCTGTCCATTTCACTTTTGTATAGTCTACGGGAGACACCTGAGCGGCAGCTTCTTTCCATTCGTTGAGGTACACCTTATTATTATGTATATCCCCCGCTTTGCCGCAAAAGTATTTGAAGAACTGTGTCTGGGAGCAGCCAAACACATGTGTAAGCTTTCTGTAGATATCGCAGACAGAACCGTCCTCGATAACGTGCCAGAAGGGAAGGTCTTTCTTTATAGACTTTATCTTTCCCTGCAGCGGACAGTTCAGTACACGCTTGCCTCCGACATAGATGATAAGGTCAGGAAATAATGTCTGTTTGAACTGATCGTTTGTAAGTTTTTTCATAAGGCGGTACGGATTCAGACAATACTCGCCATAAACGTTTGACAGGTGGTCAGTCAGTACAACGCAGTTATATTTACTTACAAATTCCTCAAAATATTTCTTATCATCCCCCGAAAGCGGATTGTTCTGTCCATATATGACCATTATTTTTTTGCATCGGCGCAGTGTATCGGCTGCCTTCTCCCATTCATCCGGAGAAGAAAAATGATCGATCCGGCGTATCGTTTTTACTTTTGTAAGTGCCAGCGCTTCAGCTTCAGGCGGATCATTTTCAATAAAATTGATCGGCACATTGATATGAACAGGGCCTTTTACAAAATGCGTACATTCAAGAACAGCGTCACATATTTTTCTTCTCGATTCCCATGAACCCGCACTGTCAAAATTCATCGGCAGATCGACGCTCTTTTTGCATACGTCTCTGAACAGACCGTATTGCTTTATCGTCTGTGCTTCCATCTGACCGATATGGCACGGAAATCTGTCGCCTGTAATAATGATCAGCGGTACTCTCTGATAAAACGCCTCCGTCACACCGGGAAGATAGTTGCACAAAGCCGTACCTGATGTACAGGTGATAACAACAGGCTCGTAGTTCAGCTTTATGGAAAGCCCCATCGCAAAGTATGCGGCACTGCGCTCATCAGTTACATTGTATGTCGTAAAACAATCGTTTGCTTCAAAAAATCTTGCAAGAGAAAAATTTCTCGTGCCGGAAGAAATAACGATATGCCGGATACCATAGGCTTTCATGACCGAGGCTACCAGCCGGCATCGTGCTATTTCCGGATGCAGTTTCATTGGTTCATCGGATGGAGCCGGAGCCTTTGGCAGTATGGGATCGGCAGGATAGCTGCCTGCAGCAGATAAAGCGGTTTTTTGTTGGACAGAAGTGTTTTCGGCGGCAGACTTATTCTGATTTCGTATATGTCCGCTGACGGCATCGGAAAGCCACTGATATGAACGATTTATTTCAGGCTCCATACGTTGACGGACATCGGAATAATCGATCTTGTGATCAATACCAAGACCATTGAATTTTTCGAGCATCTGCACAGGAGACTCGACCATATAATCCAGAAGTCCGGCGGTTCCCAGCAGGTGAGTAAAACGCTGACCGCCTCGTGCATTATTTTTGAGTACGATAAACGGCTTTTCAAAAATGATCGAGAAACAGGAACCGTGAAATGAATCTGTAAGCACAAAACGGCTGTTGCTGAACATATACAGCCATTCCTGGACGGTAGGCTCTGTAAGAAATCTGATCCTTCCGTCAGATACTCTGAGAGCTTCCCTGCACTTCTGCATATCACCGCTCTCATTGAAGGCAACATAAACACTCATGTTTGATTTTTCTGCGGCATTCTGCAGTGCCTCGCCCAATCCGGGGTTCGGATCAAGGATATAGGCAAAAATAAACGGCTCTCCGATACTTAAATAGGATTCACGTATAAGTGATTCATAGTTTTTCTTTTCACACAGGAATACAGGATCAAGCACCAGTTCGGCAGGAACATCGAATTCCTGTTCACAGATACGTTTTGAAAAATCATCTCTTACAGATATCGCATCAAAGCGTTTGAGATTAGACTTGGTTATCGGTTTTTCCTCGGCAGGTCCTATGTATTTATCTTTGCCGAAAGAAGTAGCATAGGCTATCTTTTTCTTATCCTTCTGTACAAAATCCAAAAAGTAAGATTGCTGATACGGACGGCTGAGATGATAGTTCCACATCTGATCTGATCCCAGAATAAAAGTATCGAACATCTTATTATGCTCAGCCATTCTTTTAAGCGGGAGTACTTCTGTAATGTCATAATGCGCATATCCGAATCTCAGCGGATGAGAACGTCTCAGAGATCCTATGTCAGGTTCTCTGCTAAGTGGATTATTTATCATGGCATAGGTCTTGCCCATTTTTTCAATGACTCTGGACAAAGCGTAGTATGTGATCATACTGCCGTAGTTGTTGCCGTACCATAAGCCATATATCCCAACATCATATTTTTTATCCGCCATTGTTATCCGCCTCTCTGTCATAAATTTCGGAACGTATTTTTCTGCATAATCAACGGCTAATGTTATACTGTGATATTAAATTCAAAGCGTTCATTCAAAAATTCCGCCTTAAATGATATCATATATTTGCGATGATTTCAACCTGTTTTCTGTATATAGCTTGATCCCATAAAAAGCTGTCATGTCAGTATCTTCAAAATCTGAGAATAATATCTGCGGCGTTATGGACTTCATAATTCTTGTCCTTAATTTTTTATGAGACCATACAACAAGCCCATACCAATCAAAAATGAATGGTATGGGCTTGTGCTATTCGGGTTATTTCAGATCATTCAGGATACGATACGCTTTTTCAATTTGTACAGGTTATGTCAAAGTTTTTATCCACGATCTTACCGCTGCTGTCCTTGACTTTTACGCAGATATTGTATTTGATCGCCGCAGCGGGAGTTATCATTGCAGTTGATTTTGTGCTGAAGGACTGTACGGTAGTCCACTTCTCAGAGGTGCTCTTCTTGTAGTAAATAGCATAGGTATACTTACCCTGACCGCCAATGGCTTTGGCAGTTATCGTAACGCTCTCGCCCTTTTTAATGGTATTGGCAGAAATGGTTGATTTATTTATCAAAGAGGGTATCGATACCTTGACGGTAAAATACTTCTTTGTTATCGTGCCATAGCTGTCCGTTACTTTGACACAGATATCATAATCAACGCCGGCAGCAGGCGTGATCTTTACTGTACTGTTAGCTTTGTAGCTTTGAGCAGTCGACCATTTTTGGCTGGTGGATTTCCTGTAATATACGCCATAAGTATATTTGCCCGAACCGCCGGCGGCTTTGGCATTGATCGTGACGGAATCACCAAGGTTGATCGCTTCGGAAGAGATCACCGAGTTGTTTACAAGAGGTTTGGTTACCTTGACGGTAAAAGATTTTATCTCATAAAAATCTGAATCATCCACAAATGGTATATCATCAGGATTTTTTGCTGAAAGGAAAAGATTTTTTAATGAAAAGTAACGATCATCTGCAGCCACGACTTCAATATCGTAGGAAACGGCTGCCGCAGGATTGATCTTGACTATGGAGCGGGTAATATAATCACCGTCATTAAGATAAGTCCACTTTTCACTTGTGGATTTTCTGTAGCGTACAAAGTAAACATAATTGCCTGA
Organism: Ruminococcaceae bacterium UBA1244; assembly: GCA_002308635.1. Classification (GTDB taxonomy): domain Bacteria; phylum Bacillota; class Clostridia; order Oscillospirales; family Acutalibacteraceae; genus UBA1213. The sequence continues at coordinate 17,669 of DBWG01000001.1, forward strand.
GCCGTTCTCAGCGCCGGTATTTATGATGATAGGAGAGCCAAGAGTAACGTATTTTGATTTAATTGTGGAGGTATTCTTGACCGGTTCTACTTTTCTCCAGTGCGCTAACAGCTCAATGTAATGCTTGACAGGTTCATTGAAATTGTAAATAGATTCATCCAATATAGGTTGGCCATCATAGTCAAAGCCCAGGAATTCAATGGAATACCATCCGTCAAAAGTATATCCGGATTTGTAAGGTGTTTTCGGTTTTTCAACTTTACTGCCGTAGGGAACCTCCACTTCACTTACTCCTACCGGGTTGTCATTAACAATATCATTGATGAATACAACATAGTATTTCTGGAGCTCGGCACGGTAGGTCGCCGTATAGGTTACCGGACCGGTGACAGCTGTTACCTCAGGTGTCCAGCCGGAGAAGGTATATTTATACTGTTCATCCTGAAACTTTTCAGGAGTCGCACCGGTATACTGGGGAACAGTGCCATACTCAACTGTATCGCTCTTGAGACGTCTGCCGTCTTCGTCCTGCCATTCAACGGTGTATTTGGCAGGATGATTTTCAAAGACAGCCGTATAGGTCGTATCGCCCCTGATAGGCTCTACTTTCGGTGACCAGCCTGCGAAAGTATTATAGTGGTGTTCGTCCTGACCGGCAAGATAAGGAATACCGCCGCTATAGGTCGGCGTAGTACCGTATGGAACATTTTCGTCAGTTTTGATGACATAGCCGTTTGGATACTGCCATTTAACGGTGTACTGCACAGTGATCGGATACCCCGCCGGACTGCTGCATGGAGATACTTTCTATACGGTTGAAGGAAAGGAAGTGCCTCTGACAGTTACCGGTAATCCCAGTGAGGGGCATCACATCACCTCAATATCTGCCAGTGCCGGAGTACTCACAGATAATTCTCTGAAAATGCCTGCAAGTGATGTTGTTATCTCTGCAAATCAGGAGATCAATAAGTAGTTGCGGACTTTCTGCCGGAAATCAATACTTGCATGGGAACCTGCTTTGATAGTGTAAGCAAACTTTCCCTGATAGTCTGCAGGCCATGCACGAGATGAACCTGCCGGCTTGTTGGCTAAGGTATAGTAGTTATTTATCAGCTCCGCTTTTACGTGACCCAGACCGATAGGATAAGGACTGCTGCTCTTGTCAAGGCAGTCGAAGATATTGGGTGTTGAACCCGTATCGCTCCAACCCCACAGTGTAGCGGCGTGTGTTGCATCGGAAATCGTACCTTCAAACACGATACCTCTCAGTGTGGCAGCAGAGGTGCCGCCGTGACCGATAACACCGCCGGCGTGTGTTGCCGAACCAAGCTTGACGTTAACATCAAGATAGCAGTCCTCGATCAGACTGTGATCCGGAAGCTGAAACTGATAATTTCCCATCTGGTATATATTCTGCATACTATGCACAAGACCTGAACTGTGCATACCGCCGTATACAGAGCCGCTGATCTTCAGGCTGTTTATCTTGGCGTTTCGGATATTTTTGAAAGGAGC
>DBWG01000001.1:19196-22067 GCA_002308635.1 Ruminococcaceae bacterium UBA1244
AATACGGTGGCCGCAGCCGTCAAATATACCGGAGAACGGAATATCGCCGCCAACCATCGTCTGGACGGTGATATCGTTTGTAAGCTTGAAATACTTGCCGATGGTATCGCCTCGGGCATTCAGGAAATCGCCCAGTGCTTCCCAGTTCGCAGTATTGCTGATGAGATACGGGTCGTCCTTGGTGCCTTTGCCATCCGGCGCACGGTCAGTTTTTTCGATCGAATCAACTGTGACGCTGACGTTTTTACCAAACGAAACATAGGAGTATTCACCATCACTGTCAGGTTGACATACCTCACCGTTGAACTTGATATCACCGCTAAAGGTATAGCCGATGTCGGGTATTAATCTGACCACAGCGATAGATGTAAAATCTCCGTTGGCGAGCTTCATTGAGGCTGACTCGTATGTCAGTGAAACATGATCGGGCAGGCTGACCTTAATAGTACCCGTAAGATAACCCGGCTTGTCGTCTTTTATGTTCTGTGCGGCATAGGTTTTATCCTGCGGGTTGGAAGCCGACCATAAGGTACTAAACTCACCTGCCAGGCTTTCGCATCCCTCAAACATTCCTGAGCTTTTCGTTACATTGTCAACGTTCCATGTGTCAGAGCTGACACAGATCTCACGAAGCTTATAGCATTTATAGAACATTCCTGCCATCCGGCTGACGCCGGAGGTATCAAAACAGGTCAGGTCAATAAGTTCGATATTACTGCACTCAGCAAACATACGGCTCATATCAGTGACTTTGAAAGTATTGAACCCTGCCATATTTACTTCCAGCAAGTTTGTACAGGAAATGAACATTCCCGACATATTCGTGACATTGACGGTGTTCAGACCGCTGAGATCAACATATTTCAGCGATTCACAGCCCATGAACATTCCCGACATATCAGTAACATTTTTGGTGTCCATTGTGCCAAGGTCAGCGAATGTCAGAGCTGTACAGCCGCTGAACATATAGGACATATCATTGACGTTTGCGGCACTTGCCTGTCTCAGATCAATGGTAGTCACCTTGGAAAAGTTCTCAAACAGTTGTTTACAGTTCTGAGGCAGTGAACTGCCCTCCATTGTGATAATGTGTTTGACCTCGTACTGTTCGCCCTTGAAAGCAGATACATTTTGCTCAGAGAAATGACCGTCCAGGTACAGTGTTCCGGTGTCGGCATCAAAGAATACGCTGCCATCATTACTGTTGGCCTGTTCTGCATTGACTGTTATCGTAGTGAACGGAACGGCGGTGCTGAAAGTGCCCACTCCCGCCGTCAGTGTGAGGGTAAGTGCTGCGGCCAATACCCGCTTCATTAGATTGTGTTTCATACTAATGATCTCCTTCCTTGTTATTGTTTAATAACCGACTGAAATATCCTGTCGAGATGTTCTGTATTGCCGGACAGGATAATCTGCTACTTATTTGTATCACATAAATTGACAAAATGCAACATTTTGTACACAAATTTAGATATTTTTGTTCTATTTTACGAAATTTGCTTACTTAGCATCTCTGCAAATCCTTCCCTTTTTCATATTTCTGCAATACAAAATGCCCCGCCGGAGCGAGGCATTTAACTATATCTTATCATATATACTCTTTATTGCTCTTGCCGGACTGCCGACAGCGATCATATTTTCAGGAATATCCTTTGTGACCACTGACCCTGCACCGATAACAGCGTTATCTCCTATGGAAACACCGGGAAGTATTGTGGAGTTTGAGCCTATCCATACATTTTTGCCTATGCGTATGGGCTTTGGTATAAGGTCATGGCGTTCTTCCGGACGTATACCGTGATTCAGTGTTGCAAGTACCGTATTATGTCCGATAAGCGTACCGTCGCCGATAAAGATACCGCCCTGATCCTGAAATTTGCACCCGGCATTGATAAATACACCATTTCCGAGATGAATGTTCTTTCCGCAGTCTGTATAAAACGGAGGAAATAAACTGACCTTTACAGGCTTACCAATAAGTTCAGACATCAGAGTATTTATCTCATCAGGAGTGTGATACCGGCTGTTCAGCTCCATTGTTATCCGTATAGCCTCCTGACTTAGTCTGTGCATAGTCTGATGTATCTCACATTCCGCAGTGACCTGTCTTCCGCTGTTCATATAATCAAGAAATTCCTCTGTTGTCATTCCGGAGACCTCCCTTATTCGGTTGTAGACAGAGTGATAGTGACATTTTCGTTTCCGAGAAGCTCTGTCATTTCATCGGCGGTCTTGTCCGTGATATGTCCGAGTCTTGTGTATGCCCACGAGTTTGAACCGTAGAACACGACTATCTGATCGCCGGAATAAAGCACGATATCACCGGCTTCTGTCGTAGTCTGTATATCGTTTCTCGGCAGGCTTGTACCAATGGAGCCGACTTGCTCAAAGCCGCCGTACATGGACATCTGAATCGTTAGCTTATTACTTGCAGCAAGCTGTTTCAGTGCTTCGACTGAATCATTGCTTTCCCATTCTACTCTTACAGGCTGACCGTTGATAAACATTTTCATTTCTTCTTCCGCCTTCGGTTCGGAATTACCGATGCTTTCGGTTTTACTGTTTTTCTCAGACTTACTGACAGTTTCAGAAACCTGAGATACAGGTATACTTTCCGTTTCGGGTGAAGTTTGTAAGGATGTTTCCGTTTTATTATTCCCGCCGCAGGCACAAAGTGAAAACGTCATAATCACAGCCGCAAGGCAAAAAAGTGTTTTTCTGAATTTACTCAAGACTTTTACCGAATTGATACGCTTCATTCTGCTCCACATCCTTTTTACTTGCTTCTCCCGGCGCATTTATACCGCCGCAGAAAAGTGAACCTGAAAATTCCGCTTTTTCAAAACAGTCTATCCATCCCTGCAAGCCGCT
>DBWG01000133.1 GCA_002308635.1 Ruminococcaceae bacterium UBA1244
ATGTGCATGCCTGGTGATAACGTTGATATGACTGTTGAACTTATCACTCCTATCGCTATGGAAGAGGGACTCCGTTTCGCTATCCGTGAAGGCGGCAGAACAGTAGGTTCAGGCGTTGTTGCTAAGATCTTTGAATAATTTCGGGTTTCGTTCCGGAAAAAATCAGTAAAATCAGAGCGTCCTTTGCTTTTGCAGAGGCGCTCTTTTTTATAATGAATAGTGAATAATGATGGTCGTGCTTCGCACATTAAAGTGAATTTTTCAGATAACAAAGCCATAAAGCTGAAGGAATATTTTATATATAAACCTATTGTAAATAAAATGCAAAGCATTACAATTATTCCAAACTCCACACTCACTCCAAGCTCAATGAAAATTTCAAAAAGGTCTTGCATATCCGGCGGGAGTGTGGTATAATATGTAAGTCTTTGAATACCGCTGCTTGTGGTGGGGTTTGAAGCCCGGCGAGAGCCGTACTTTGAAACGGGCAGTCCTCTGCTTTTTAAAAGCAAGAATGTCTGAAATAACAGGAGGAATATTAAGATGGACGCACTCAAAATGATCGTAGCTTCTTCAATGAAAGAGGAAAAGAACATCCCTGAATTCGAGATCGGCGATACCGTAAAGGTAAGCGTAAATATCCGTGAGGGTGAGAGAGAAAGAATCCAGATGTTCGAGGGAACAGTAATTGCCCGCAGAGGAAGCGGAGTTGCTGAGACTTTCACAGTTCGCCGCTTGTCCTATGGCGTAGGTGTAGAAAGAGTTTTCCCTGTACATTCACCTAACGTTGTTGATGTTCAGGTAGTAAGAAAGGGCCGTGTTCGCAGAAGCAAGCTCTATTATCTGCGTGACAGAGTCGGTAAGGCTGCAAAGGTCAAAGAGCAAATCAGATGATCTGACGAAAAGGGACATTTTTGTCCCTTTTTTGTTATCTGTCAGAATCGCTTTATTTTTGCATTAACGCTACGGGAGTGAGCCAAAATGAAGTACAAAGACATCAGAAAAACAAAACGCTACAAAGCTGAAAGAGCAGCCGACGGAAATGTCCTGACAAGAAGCTCGTTTGAACTTTTATATGCGGTAATCATTGTTGTGTTTGTGTTTGCTGTTGTCTTCGGGACGTTTCTGAGAATCGCTTCATTTGACAAAAAGCTTGATAATTCCACTCAGAGCTACAGCGTTATCAGCCTTGAAGCCGACAGTTATAACAAGGGCGATATTGTTACCTACAAGGACTCAGGAAGGATATGTGCCGGTGAGATCGTTGGGGCAGATGGAGATAAAATACTCTTTGGAACAGATCCCGCACGTTCCTTTAACCGCATAGAGTATAAAAACAGATTTTTCTATACTTCTGAGGAGCTTGAAAATGAGTTCGGACATTCGCTCGTTCCCGAGGGATGTGTGCTGATAAACGGCGATCTCACTCGAAGCGAGAACCAGATCGTCGGTGTGATCGTTTGTGAAGATGACATTACCGGAAGGGCTTCCTATATCGTCTATCCGTTTTCGCTCTTTGGAAGAACAGCCGATTATCTTAAAAGATGACCTCCCGAAAGGTGTGTTGTGATGTCATTAAGTAAAAAACAAAATACCGCTCAGGGACAGGAAGCATACCGCTTTGAAGAGGTTATCTATCAGTGTGCCGGAACTCTTTTTTGGGGAATGGTCGTTTTTTTGATAATGTTTTCTTTGATTTTCAGGCATGTGACCGTAGACGGCGGCTCAATGAACGATACCCTCCGTGACGGCGACAGGCTCATAGTTTCTGCGGTCGGATATACCCCGAAATGCGGAGATATCGTTGTGATAACTCATGGAGAGGATCTGAATGAGCATCTTGTAAAAAGGGTGATCGCTGTTGAAGGTCAGAGCGTCAGCATAGACTCTGAAACAGGCGAGGTCGCTGTTGACGGGGTGCTTCTGAAGGAGTATTATATAAAAGGAAAGACCATTGCCGGTAATAATATGGAATTTCCCAGAGTGATAGAGGACGGCTATGTGTTTGTGATGGGCGATAACCGTGAACATTCGCTGGACAGCCGCAGCTCTGAGATCGGTCTTATTCCTGTCAAAAATATTGTAGGCAAAGTAATAATGCGCATCTATCCGTTTGATGAGTTTGGTGTGCTGTAAAGGTCAGGAGAATTGTTATGTCACATGATAATCAGGATATAAACGTTGCTACTCAAAAAAATGATAACGATAATGAGCTTAATGCCGCAGAAAGCACAACGGTCATTCAATGGGTCTATGACTGGCTCGGTACTATGATCTTTGCGGTCATTATCGTTCTGATCATAATGGCGGTCTTTCTCCGTCAGGTCACAGTAAACGGCCCTTCAATGAATGATACTCTTGCTGACAGTGACAGGCTTCTTGTCGAAAGCTTTATGTATACTCCCAAACAGGGAGATATTGTGGTGGTAGTCCATGGTATAAAGGATAAGCCTGATGAGGCGATAATCAAGAGAGTCATCGCAACAGAGGGTCAGCATATTGAGATACGCTATGATGAAGAAAATGAAGAGGGCTTTGTCTTTGTAGACGGAAAAGAGCTTACTGAGAGCTATATCAAGGAATCTACCGACCTCAAGAGATACAACTATGTTTCTCAGAAAATGATAGACGGACGCAAATATCTTGTGCTGTCGGAGACTATCGCTGAGGGCAGGGTCTTTGTAATGGGCGATAACCGTACAAATTCCCTCGACAGCCGAAACCACGAAAGCGTTGGTCAGGTGCCTGTCGAAAACCTTGTCGGAAAGGCTGTTTTCAGAATATATCCCCTTAATAAGTTCGGTCCGATAGAATAACAAAATAATTTTCGGCGCACAAAGTCATTTTTGATTTTGTGCGTTGTTTGTATGGAGGAAATATGGAGGAGCTAAAAACGATCCAGTGGTTCCCGGGTCACATGACAAAGACACGGAGAAAAATAGAATCACAATTAAAGCTTATAGATGCCGTTGCGGTACTGCTTGACGCAAGGATGCCGTATTCAAGCTGTAACCCGGATCTCAGGAGCGTCATAAACAACAAGCCCCGTCTTGTGATACTCAACAAATGCGATATGGCTGACCCTGCCGAAACAAAAAAGTGGATAGCACGTTTCCGTGAACAGGGTATAACAGCCGTTGCGCTTGACTGCAAGACCGGAAAGGGACTGAATAATTTCATTCCCGCAGTAAAGAACGTGCTTGCCGACAGGATAAGCGCTTGGAACGCCAAGGGCATGACGGGCAGGACTATAAAAGTTATGGTAGTCGGGATACCAAATGTGGGAAAGTCATCGTTCATCAACCGCATGTCAAAACAGAACCGTGCAAAGGTGGAGGACAGACCCGGTGTAACGAGAGGAAACCAGTGGTTTACAGTCGGAAAGGGCTTTGACTTGCTTGATACTCCCGGAGTTTTGTGGCCTAAGTTCGACGACAAGCTTGTCGGCGAAAAGCTTGCATATATAGGTTCGGTGAAGGATGAGATACTCGATACCGAACACCTTGCCGGAAGACTGCTGGAATATCTCAGAGATAATTTTCCGGATTCGATATGCGCACGATATAAGCTGACGAATGAGGAAATTTCCGGCAAACAGGGATATGAGATACTGGAGCTTGTGGGAAAAAAGAGAGGTATGCTCATATCCGGCGGAGAGATAAATACGGAAAGAGCGGCTGCGGCTGTGCTTGACGAGTTCAGGAGCGCAGCGCTTGGAAGAATGACCCTCGACAGAGCGGAGGAATGTGATGAAATCAGAATATGATATGCTCCGATATGAAAAATTCCATATCGGACAGGGATACGAAACTGTCTGCGGAGTGGACGAAGCCGGAAGAGGACCTCTTGCAGGACCTGTTTGTGCGGCAGCGGTGATATTCCCGCCGGATGTTATCCTTGAAGAAGTGAACGACTCAAAAAAGCTCACCGAAAAAAAGAGGGAAGAGCTTTTTGATGTAATAAAAGAAAAAGCCCTCGCATACAATATTGCCTGGGCAAGCGTTGAAGAGATAGAAGAGATGAATATTCTCAATGCCGCCATGCTTGCGATGAAAAGAGCTGTGGAAGGCTTGCCCGTAGAACCGGATTTCGTTATCGTTGACGGCAACAAAAAGCCGCCGATAGACATTCCCTGTGAAGCTGTGGTAAAGGGCGATTCTCTTTCGCAGTCGATAGCGGCGGCTTCTATTCTTGCAAAGGTAAGCAGGGACAGGCTGATGCTCGAGCTTGCACCGGAATATCCGGAATACTGCTTTGAAAAACACAAGGGCTACGGTACAAAGCTCCACCGTGAAAAGCTCCTTGAATATGGTCCCTGTAAAATACACAGACCGTCATTTCTCAAAAAGATATTTGACCCGACACTGAAAAAGCCAAAGACTTCAAAGCGCAAAAAAGGCGATATGGGCGAGGATATGGCTCTTGAAATGTACCTGAAAAACGGTTATGAGCTTGTTGAAAGAAACTATAATTCACAATACGGCGAGATAGATATAATATTAAAAAATGATGAGCTTATCGTTTTTTCTGAGGTCAAGACGAGGGACATTTCTGCTATTGCAAGACCGTCCGACAGCGTTGACAAGAGAAAGCAGAAGAAAATACTTGCTGCCGCTGAGGTGTTTTTGTCGGAGAACCCGTGTGAGCTTCAGCCGAGATTTGATATTGTCGAGGTCGTACTGAACGGCAGGGAAACAAGCATTGAACTGATAGAAAATGCTTTTGGCGAATGAAGGAAGGTATTGTATGAAACTGTTTGATCTTCACTGTGACACACTCTATCGTGCATATACGGAAAACAGTACCCTGTTCAACGACAGCTTTCACATTTCGTTCAGAAAGGCAAAGGGCATTTCACCGTATATACAGTGTCTTGCTGTATGGATACCCGATGAATACAGGGGACAGGCGGCTGTTGAACTTTTTAAGGGCTGTGTTTCAAAGCTTCACGAACAGCTTGACGGTACGGATATAAAGATATGCGTTACAAAAGAGGATATAAAGTCCGTGAGAGATTCAGGCGGTCAGGCTGTCATCCTCACCGTTGAGGGTGGTGCAGTCCTTGACGGCAAAGCCGAAAATGTTGAAATGCTCAGAAATGCGGGAGTCAGGATGATGACCCTCACATGGAACGGCAAAAACGAATTGGGCGACGGCGTCGGCGTTGAAAACGCAGGCGGGCTTTCGGACTTCGGCAGGAGAGTTATTCCTCTGCTTGAAGAAAACAACATTATAATAGATGTTTCCCATGCAAGCGAGGCACTGTTTTATGATGTTGCAGAGCTTGCCAAAAAACCGTTTGTGGCTTCACATTCCGACTCAAAATCCGTATGCCCGCACCGCAGGAACCTCACGGATGAGCAGTTCGGCATAATAAGGCAAAATGGCGGTATTGTCGGCTTGAATTTTTGCAGAGATTTTCTTAATAAACAGGCGACAAATGCAAAAATGTGTGATATAATAAGGAACGCAGAACATTTTCTGTCGCTGGGCGGCGAAAAGACTATCGCCATTGGCGGAGACTTTGACGGCGCAGATATCCCGTCCGATATGAGCGGGATAGAAACTATGCCGGAGCTTTATGAAATGTTCTTGCACCACAATTACAGCGAACAGCTTGTTGAGGATATCTTCTTCAACAACGCTGCGGAATTCTTTGAAAGATTCTAAAGAAAGAAGGAAATCGTATGAATTACAACAGCACAAGAAACAAGGAAAAGGTAGTTACTGCTTCACAGGCAATAGCTCAGGGTATCTCTGACGAGGGCGGACTTTTTGTTCCGCAGTCCCTGCCGTCATATTCACTTGATGATATCAAGGCTCTTGCAAAAGAGGACTACAGAGGAAGAGCAAAGAAAATTTTCGGTGATTTTCTTTCCGACTTCTCAGAGCAGGAAATCAGCGAAAGCGTAGACGCTGCATACACGGCAGAAAAGTTCGGTTCGGATAATCCTGCGCCTATCTCATACATCGAGAGCGGCAATACAAAAATGTCCGTTCTTGAACTCTGGCACGGCCCGACCTGCGCATTCAAGGATATGGCTCTCCAGATACTCCCGCACCTTCTCACAAAGTC
>DBWG01000064.1 GCA_002308635.1 Ruminococcaceae bacterium UBA1244
CAGCCAAAGTTTGGACGTGCAGTGACTAGCCAAAGCGCTCCGTAAGGAGCGTGACGCAGATGGTTGCTATGAAAGTTTCTGCGTTCTAAAGTTGGGTGCGGCAGCTTGCCGCTGCGGATTTTATGCCGTCGACGGCGGCTGACATGATGCCTCCGGCATAGCCTGCACCTTCTCCGCATGGGTAAAGCCCTTTGAGAGATACAGACTGCATATCGGAACCGCGCAGTATCCTTACAGGAGATGAACTTCGGCTCTCAACTGCCGTGAGTATCGCATCACCGTTTGAAAATCCCCGGAGCTTTGTGTCCATCATCAGAATCCCGGCTCTCAGTGAGTCTGTCATGAATCCGGGAAGACATTTATCAAGAGATGTGAAGGTATATCCCGGCGTGTAGCTCGGTATTACGGAACCCGCAGAAGTTGAAGACTGCTTTTTCAGAAAATCACATACCCTCTGCACAGGCGCTTTGTAGCCTCCGCCGCCTGTAATGAACGCCTGTTCTTCAAGCCTCCGCTGCAGGGCAACTCCCGCAAGGATATCTTCACTGCCAAAATCAACGGTGTTTATTCCGACAAGAAGAGCGGAATTTGCGTTTGTTTTGTCACGGGCAAATTCGCTCATGCCGTTTGTGACAAGCCTGCCGCTTTCGCTCGCTGCGGCAACCACTGTGCCGCCGGGACACATACAGAATGTGTAGACTCCTCTGCCGCCGGGCAGATGCACCGCAAGCTTGTAATCGGCGGCACCAAGCGCAGGATGACGGTAAAAATCACCGTACTGTGTGCGGTTGATGCTTTCTTGAAGGTGTTCTATCCTTACGCCCATAGCAAAGGGCTTTTGTTCCATTTTTATGCCCTTGTTAAGGAGCATTTCAAAGGTATCTCTTGCGCTGTGGCCTATGGCAAGGATGATAACGTCAGTGTCTATGATCTCTTTTGAACCGTTGTGAGTTATCTCCGCACCCGCAACAGCACCGTTCTTTACTATTATGTCGGTAAGGCATGAACCAAAAAGGAAATCACCGCCCAGTGAGATTATCGTCTTCCGGATGTTGCGGACAGTAGTTTTAAGCTTGTCTGTGCCGATATGGGGCTTTGCAAGATAGAGTATCTCCTTTGGAGCGCCGTGAGCGGCAAATTCGTTAAGTACCTTGCGGATACTGCTGTCTTTTGTACCGGTGTTTAATTTTCCGTCAGAGAAAGTCCCTGCACCGCCCTCACCGAACTGGATGTTTGAGGAAGTATCAAGTATTCCTGTTCTGCGGAATTTTTCTACGTCTGAGGTTCGTTTGTCAACGTCCTGTCCTCTTTCAATGACTATCGGTTTTTGTCCCGACTGTGCAAGTATCAGCGCCGCAAAAAGTCCGCAGGGTCCCGAACCGATTATAACAGGGCGCTGCTTCATCGGAGGTGCTTTAGGTAGTTCAAATTTGTATTCGCTGACAACGGATGCCGTCCTGCACGATGAAGCAATGCGGGCTTCGTCACTGAATGTCTTTATATCAAGTGACGCAAGAAAGTGTATCTGATTCTTTTTTCTTGCGTCGATGCTCCTTTTGTAAAGCGAAACGTGTTCGATGTCAGAAGGACGGATGCTGAGTTTTTTTGCCGCCGATTTTTTTAGAGTGTCGTCCGTATAGTCGAGCGGAAGTGTAATATCGTTAAGTCTTATCATAATATCACCTGCAAATATAGATCTGTGATGTCAAAAAGTTCAGGCATTTTCTGCGGCAAGGAGACCGCTGCCGATTGCAAAATGCAGATTGAAGCCTCCGCAGTCGCCGTCAGCGTCAAGTAGCTCTCCGCATACAAAAAGGTTTTTATATTTCCGGCTCATCAGAGAACATGGATCAATATACTCTGAGCCTATGCCGCCTGCACAGACCTGAGCGGTGCGGAAATCATCAGACCTTATCGGCGTGAATATCAGCTTTTTTGAAGCGGATGCAAGCTGTTTTATGTTGTGCGGAGTAAGAGAGGAGCATTTTTTTCCGGAAAGTCCGCAGTATCCCGCAATTACTGACGCAAGCTTTGAGTTGAGCGCTCCGGAGAATATCGTATCAGCATTTTCGCTGCTGCGGAGCTTTTTTATACCTTCGAGGTATGCGCACACATCACGGAAGGAATAGTCCTTTAATACGTCTGCGGCAATGCTTATTTCCCTGTATTTTGTTCCGTTTATGCTTCCGCAGAAAAAGAACTCGCTGACATAGCGTGAAAGTTCAAAAACACATATACCCGAAAGTCCGTGTTCACTGAACTGGATCTCGCCTTCACGGGAGAGTATTTTCTTCCCGTCAGCAAGCAGAGTCACTGTCCCTGCCGCACGGACGCCCTTTAGTGCCGTATATTTTTCTTTGGCAGTTATGGGACAAAGAGACGGAAAGACCGGAGTTGATCTTATTCCCATATCTTCAAGCAGTTTTGCGCCGCTGCCGTCAGAGCCGAGTGAGGGAGAAGCCTTTGAACCCGCTGCAATGACGAGATATTCAGACGATATCACAAGTCCGTCTGAGCTTATGGTGAACCGTCCGTTCTCTTTTTTTATTGATACGGCTGAAAATCCGCATATCTCTTCAACATTTCTGCGGCGGCACTCACTTCTCAGGGCATCAAGGATAGTCGAAGCCTGATTGCTGTAAGGGTAGAGCCGTCCTTCCCTGTCCGAGCGGAGAAGAACACCGAGTCCGGCAAAAAAATCTTTCAGGTCACTCACCGAAAAGCGGGAAATTACGGATCCGATGATATTTTTGTCTCCGTGATAGTGTTCAGGTGAGACGTTTTCGTTTGAGATATTGCATCTGCCGTTACCTGTGGCAAGAAGCTTTCTGCCTGTGCGTTCCTGTTTTTCAATGATAACCGTGCTTCCGCTGCCGAGCCTGCGTGAAAAACCTATTGCAGCGGCATGACCTGCCGCACCGCCGCCCAGAACGGCAGCACGGACCTTTTTGATCTCCATAATATCCCTCCGTCCGATAATACATCCATAATATCATATCCCGCCGCAAACATCAAGCACAGAGCCTGAACTTACTTGAGTGTGGAGTGTTGAGTGCGGTTATATTGTTCGGAACCCAAAAAGGCTCATTCTCCGTTTTGGAAAATGAGCCTTTTGAACATAATATCTTATTCATTTTTGTCCCAGACGCTGTAATTGGACTTTTCGCTTTTCTTTACGGAGTAGAGCTTGTTGTCGGCATGCTTGAGGGCAATATCCATAGACTCACGGTCATATCTGTCCATAGAAGCAATACCTATCGAACACGACAGGCGGTTCTCGACAGAAATATCGACACTTCCCTTTACAGCTTTTTCAATATCGCTGATAAAGTTGTTGCTGAGATCGATCTGCCGGTATATTTCTTTTGCGGCTTCTATGCCGTCCTCAATACTGCACCCCGGAAGTATCATCAGGAATTCATCACCGCCGTAGCGGACAATGTAGCCCTTGTCTCCGGCAACACGCTCAAACAGCCTTGAAAATGCTTTAAGCACAACGTCTCCTACTGCGTGTCCGAAGGTATCGTTGCACGGTTTGAAGTTATCAAGATCTATATAAAGTACGGTTGCGGGGATATTTTCCTTTTTGCCGGAATTTACAAGATTTTCATAATCATCGACCTGCTTTGCAAAGCCCTGACGGTTGAACAGACCGGTAAGAAGATCAGTAACTGCACTTTGCTGGAGTTTTATGTTCATCTGTCTGATCTCATCCCTTGCCTTCAGCCGGTAGAGTGTATCGTTGAGCTGGCGGAGAGCAAATTTGAAGATAGTGATGTCGTTTCTGTCAATAAAGGATATGCTGTTTGTCATGTTGTCGTGAAGCTCGATGGCTGCGATCATATATCCCGAAAGCGTATCGTCCACCGAAAGCGGGACGCAGCCGAATGATACTATATTGTTCACTCCGAAGGCGGAAACTATCGGAGTAAGATCATAGAATTCACGGTCATATCTTGATGCGATAAATTCTTTTTTGTGCTTTGTGAGATATGCAGTCATGTTTTCAAGTTTTTCGTCCGTGAGCTTTATGTCTCCGCATATAAAGCGCACGACCGGCTTCTGATCTGCAATCTCGACAAACAGTATGCTGTCAAGGTTGTAATTGTTCTGCAGCGTTACCATAGAGTTTTCGATAACATCGCTGATGGTATAGCTTTCCTTGTTGATAAGCTCCTGCCATGCAACAAGAAAATCAATGCCCTTTGTCTTGTCGGCAAGCATCATTTCCATCTCACCAAGCTGTACGAGTTCTTCGATCTGGTATTTGTTTATGCCTGTCAGCGGCAGAGGGACATATTTTGTGATGAGCGGCTGTTTGTGTATCCTTGCAAACAGTATTTCTTCCTTGTGTTTGTAGCCTTTTCCGTTGCAGAAATCCATGCAGGCTTCAAGTATCTCCTGAGCCTTTTCCTGTTCATTCTGTTTTTCATAGAGATCTGCCTGTTCAAGTGCAAACATAGTATAAACAAAAAACTGGAGTCCGTCGGAACGCAGCATGTGATATCTTGCCTTGTCAAAATATTTTTGTGCAAGCTCGATATTGTCAGCTTTTTCAAGAAGTCCGCAGTCAAAGTAGTAGAAGAACAGATCATCGTCCCAGAGGAAATAGTTTGGTTCTCCGTCCGGGAACAGGACATGGTGGAGAACACGCTCCATCTTGTTAAGATAGAAATGTGCATTGTAATCTATGCCCATCTTATAGCTGCAATAAGCGAGCATACCGTAGATCTTTGACATATTGCAGATATTCATACGGTTCTTTTTGATAGAGCGCAGAAGCTTTACACAGCAGACAAGGTGACTGTAAGCCGTTTCATAGTTATCTGCAAGGATAGCGTTTGTTGCCATGTTGTAGAGAGTTTCGGCAACAAAGTAGTATTTCTTTTTGTTAAAGAAGATATTGAGCGCCTTGTTGAAATAATCATTCGCAAGGGTGAACTGTTCGCTTACTATGCGGTTAAAGCCGAGACCGTTGTAGATATTTGCTTCCTCTACGGTGTCGTTCTGGCGCTCGATGATCTCAAGACATTTTTTGTAATAATAATCGACAAATCCGAAGCAGCCGTATCCCTGAGCCATAAAAACGCTTTTGCGCCATGCTGCGATTATCAGGCGTTCGTTGTTGAGCATTTCTGCAAGTTTCATTGCCTGTTTAAAATATCTGGTCTCTTCAAGGGTCTGGTTATCGCTGGTATAGTTTTCCTTTTCGTTTCCGCAGCCGAAGAAGAGTATATGGGCAAGGTGGTTATATGCCTTATATTCCATTGCTTTTTGGGCGAAGCGGTCTATCTCATCGCCCTCGAATTTTTTGTCCCATCGGTATGTATTGTTCCAGCTGTCGAGGGAATAGATATAATAAAGGAGCTGCGCACGGAAAACATATATTTCCGACCCCATTTTCTGAGCTATTTTCATACACATCTCGCCGTTTTTTTCCGCAAGGCTGCGCTGACCCTCAAAGCTTTCGCAAAGGGCAAGGATATAATAATATCTGAATGAATATTTCAGGTTGGGGTGTCTTGTATTTACATTTTTGAGCTTTTCGCACATTATCAGCGCATTTGTGATGTTTCTGTCATAAAGAGAGGCAGTTGCATAAAGCGTATAAAACTGAGCGCGGTTTTTTGTGCTGATACTGATCTTTTCGGCGGACAGCTTATTGTACAGTATTTTGAGATAATACATTGCCTGCTTGACAGCGAGGGTCTGTATCATATTGTTTATCATAGTCAGATAGTTTGGAAGCTCCGCCATCACAGGCTCGAAGCTTTCAGCGATATTGACATTTGTCTGTGCATCCTGAACGTTCCAGTCCAGCATATAGTTGAGATCCTCGATCCTTCTGACAAGCGCCGCCCAGCGGGGCAGGGTATAAGCAGGCAGGACATAAGCCTCGTTGTAATTTGCGAGGAAAGAAATATTCTGATAACTCTTTGATATGAACTCATACAAAAAATTCAGTGTGGAATTTTCCGAAAGATGCAGTCTGTTGAGGACGAGGAACAGAGTGTGTTCCCTTGAAACATACGCAAAGAGCTTTGCGAGAGAATCGGCAAAGCGTTTGAGTTCATAGTCTGTTTCGACAACGATGATATCCTCAGTTCTTTTGCATTTTCCAGTCATGATATATGATTCAAGAACAGGGCGGTGGAGATAATAGACCTCTGCTTTTTTAAGAAATTCAGAAACGGGGACGCTGTAGTAATATTTGAAGTATATTTGTTTTATCCAGCCCAGAAAAGGCTCATAGGCCTCCTGCATTTTTGCCGCAGAAAATTCATGGTAGAGCAGTTCGATCCTGAGCCGGCTTTTTGAAACAGCTTCCTGGATATTTTCCACATGAACATTAAGGGTATTGTAGTGTTTTACAAACAGAATACTGCTGTGCTTCATTTCCAGACCGTGGATGATCGAATCGACGATTTTTTTGGTATAAAGCTGAGAATATGATTCCATATATCCGACCTCCGAAATTAAGACATGATCTTTGATTGGTGTAATATCTTGTACGGGACACATCCAAGCCGCAAAAATATTATAACTATACAAATACATTTTAACACAACCGATACATCTTATTAAATTATCTATTTGTTAAATTTGTTTGTACTATTTATAAACAAAGCAAAGGCTGCTGTCGTTACGGCAGGNNCAGCCATGATAGCTGTTATGTTTTATTGCAGACCGGCTTCTCTCTTATTTTCTTCATGTTCTTCGAGAGTCTTTGCATAGTAAGCTACAGCCGGATCGGTATCTGTTGCGGACTTATGGCAGAAGTAATAATACTCTGTTTCTTCCTTTGCAAGAGCGGCTTCGATAGCTTCAAGACCGGGGTTGCATATCGGTCCCGGAGGCAGACCCTTGTTGTCGTAGGTGTTGTATTTGCTCTTGAAGGTCTTTCTCTGAGCAAGCGGGATATCGTCGAGTGAAAGGAAGGGATAATACTTTGTTGAGTCGAGCTGCAGGAACGCAAGACCGCTTTCACCGTTTGCATTCACGCCGTCATTCGGGATAGTATCGAGACGGTTGTGGAGTATTGCAGAGATCTGATACATATCATCTCTGTTTGCGGCCTCAGCCTGAATGAGAGAAGCAAGGGTAAGTACCTCGTCCATTGTCATGTTGATAGTTTCGGCACGTTCTGCAACGGTCATCTTCTTATCAAAGCCAAGAACGCTTCTCTTTCTTGCATAGACCTTTCTGCGGTAGTTTGCAAGGAACTTTTCTATAACAGTGTCGACCTTTTCTCCGACAAAGAAATCGTATGTATCAGGGAAGAGGTAGCCTTCGAGCTTATACTCTCTCTTGCCGGGGTCAGACATTTTGCCGATAAATTCATATTCGTCAAATCTGTCGGACTTGCATGCTTCGAGGAACTCATCGCCGCTGCATACCTTATTGTCCTCAAGCAGCTTTGCGTATTGTCTGAGCGACATACCTTCGGTAAATCTTACGGTAACAACGTCAGTACGGTTCATATCGGACTGCATGTAGTTGATGAGCGCCTGATAGTCCTTGCCCTTGTTGACCTCAAATGTACCCTTTGTAAAGCCTGTGGTCGCATGGGTCATTTTTGCATAAAGCTGGAACATCCATTTGACTTTGATAACGCCTTTATCATAGAGGATGTCGGTGATCTGGTCGATATCGGCATCCGCAGGTATCGTAATCGTGACAGAGCTGTCAGAATCACGTCCCACACCGAGCAGGTCATTGACTCCGACCATGATATACTCGCCGATCATAATTGACGCAAGCACCACCATAACGATCCAGGATATCCTGAATACTATGCGGTTCTTCTTTGCTTTTTTTCTGCGGCGCTTTCTGTCGATCCTTTTTGCTTTTTTAAGGCTCTTTTTATCGACTGCCTTCATTTCGCTTTCGGATGAGGAGCTGAAGCTGTTGATCTCTTCTCCGGAAGACAGGTCCTCTTTCGGCAGTGACTCATCATTTTTGGCAGGCTTCGGAACACCGGTACTTTCCGGCACGGCTGTGTCCTGAGGAGCATTTTCCGTTTCCGGAACGTCAGGGATGCCGGATTCGGGGTCATCATCGTCAAAGCCCTTAAAATTCAGTTTGAAATTTGCTATCTTCTCTTGTCTTTTCCTTTCAAGCTCATCACTCATAAGAGAAAGACCTCCTTTGTTATGTTGAGAGATTATTTCCGGCAAATCTTTCTGCTCTTTTTATACTGCGAAGAAATCTGTCGGTGATAATAAGCTGCACAGGTCTGTCATATTTTCCCTTCGGGAGCCGCCACAAAAAACATTCACTGAAGCAGATGCCGACAGTAACGCCGCTGTAGCCGGACAAAAACCTGTCGTAATATCCCTTTCCGTATCCGAGACGAAAGCCGCTGCTGTCAAATGCCATTCCCGGAACGATACAGATGCTGTCTTCAAACCCGTCAGTCATTTTCTCACAGATATCGGTTTTGGGTTCCAGTACACCGAAGCTGCTTTTTTCGAGCTGGTCAACGCCGCTGATGTAATAAAAATCCATGAGCCTTGTGCCGTCGACACATTTCGGAACAGCAACGCTTTTGCCGTCATTAAGTGCCTTTTCGATGAGCATGAGCGTGTCGGTCTCCTCATCCTTGGAAACATAGGTCAGCACGGTTTTTGCGTCACGGTACTGATATAGAGAAACGATCCTGTTAAGTATCCTGCGGTCGAGGAGCTGTTTCTGTTCGGGAGAGATATTTTTTCTTATGGCTCTGAATTTGTTTCTGAGCCGCTTTTTTTCTTCTCTGACATTACTTATCTGCATTGCAAAGAATTCCTTACTTTTTCTGATACAGCTTCATCCCTGACAGCCTTCAGCAGTTCAAGACCGAATTCCAGTGAAACTCCCATTCCCTGTGCCGTTATGATCTTTCCGTCACGGCAGACAAAGTCATCATATATCTCAGCACCGGTAAGCTCGCCTTCAAATGAAGGATAGCATATTGCCTTTTTGCCCCTGAGAAGTCCTGCATGGCCGAGAACCATTGGTGCAGCGCATATAGCGCCGATAAATTTGTCATTTTTTGCACAGTATGCGATAGCATCCTGTACGGCAGAGCTTTTTTCAAGGTTGAGTGTTCCCGGCATACCGCCCGGAAGTACAACAGCCTCAACGCCTTCAAAGCTGACAAGCTCCTTGTCTTCTATATCAGCGGCAACGGCTATTTTATGGGAACCCATTACAGCTTTTCCGCCGACACCTACAGTAACGACATCTACACCGCCTCTGCGGAGAACATCCACAGGTGTGAGAGCCTCTATTTCTTCAAATCCGTTTGCAAGAAATACATATACCATTTTTATCAACTCCTATTATTTCTCTGACATTTCTATTAAAACCTAAAATCCTCACAATGTCAACATATTTTTTTTTACAGCCGCAGCGGAATAATGCTTTCAGCGTTATTCGCTGCGTGTCCTCATGTCCTTTCCGATAAAGAACAGAACGGTACAGACAACAAGTATCAGTCCGACAAACAGTATCGCAGTCATCGGATCATCACCGTCTTCGCTGTTGTCCGGCAGGCTTGCTGCGGAAATTTCAGAGGAGACATCGGAAGATTCCTCTTCTTCAATATACTCTCCGATAAGTTCAACGCTGTATTCTCTTTTGCAGTGCAGGTCATTATTGCTGATGCCGATAAGCAGCCTGTCCTTCAAAAGCTTATATACACTGTGATCGTATTCAAAAACAACGTCATAGTAGTCAGGTTCGAGGTCACTCAACACTGCCCTGCCTTCACGGTCCGAAACGGCTGACTTTCCGTAAGACGAGACCTTTATTCCTTTTGCGGGCCGTCCTTCCTGATCTGTGAAAACAAACTCAGCCGAACCGTATTCAAAAGTTGCAGCGAGTTTTACTGCGGAGGAATTCAGGGCATTGTCCACAGCCCTGTATACGATCTTTTTGTCGGAAGCCATGTTTGTCCATGCGTCAGTGTTTACGGCAAGCCTTGAAAGCTCGCTTCTCAGACGGCTGATATCATAGAGGAATGTTTGTGAACCGTCCTCTTTTGTATATCTTTCGAGGAGGACACAGGCTTCCTTCCTCATATATCCTGCGCTGATTATATCATTCAGCGGATCAATATAGTTATAGCTGTCATTTTTCCTGTCATAAGCCGCAGCATAGAGGATAAATTCCTTTATCCCGTTTTTGTCCGAAGCGGTCAGTTCAAGGAACGTCCTGCCGTTTTTGACGTAGGTGACAGCGTCCCTGATCTTCGGTTTTTCGTTATCCGCTTCAAACCAGTACGGGTCAATATACACATAAGAAAGCTTTCCCTGCGGAGTCATAGCCCTTACTGCGACCTCATATTTATATGTTCCCTCTGGCAGTTCGGCAAAAAATCTTCTTAGCCCGTCGGATCTGCGTATCAGCTTTTCAAAGGGACTGCTGTCCTTTTGCCTGAAAGATGATATCTTGCCGAAGCTTTCGGAATAGATCTTTTTCTGCTTCGAGTCATAGATGTTTACTGTAAGATCATAGGCGCTGCGGAGGGTATAGAGGTCGGGAAGAATAAACGCCGTTCCGTAGCCGCTGTCGTCATAAAGGCCGCTTATGGAATATTTTGAAAAAAGCAGTCTGTCGTCACTCTGTGATATCGCACAGGACTCATATCTGTCGTCCTTCAGTGCGACTGCGACAAATCCGCTTTTAAGTTTTGTTACCGGTTCGCCGATATCGTATGCGGTGCTGTCAAACGGAGAAACCTCTTCGATAGAGCCATGAAAACCCGTAAAGGGCATGACCATATTTTCTCCGCCGGCCGAGCGTACAAAGATATATCCGTCGATATAATATCCGGAAGGGAAGATGCTCATTCTGTCACTGAGCAGTGCTTCATCAAATCTGAGTCTTACGGTGATAATTTTTTCTTCTCCGGCTTCGAGAATTATTTTGTTGGTTTCCTTGCCTTCGCAGAAAAATACCGCTTCTGTTTTTGAATTCAGGGAATGGGGTCTGAGCGTGTTGATGATGTTCCCGCTGCTGTCATAGCTGACCGTATCGGTCTGGACACAGCAGGAAAGCTCATATTCCTCAGTCTGTCCGGAAAAATTGACGGCAGAAAATTCAAATTCACATTCACGTTCAATGCCGTCTCCAAGACTGACAGCTTCTGCCGTGCCGTTGCCGTTTATAAGATAAGAACGGGCTGAGACGATGCTGCCGACATCCGCTATACCGAAGCCCTGCAGCCGTGGCGAATAATAAAGCCTGTCCTCTCCGGACTGAGATCCGAAAACAGCAGGTGATGCGTGGCTCAGCATTACAGCGTCAGAAAGCTCTTTTTTTTCTTCAAGGCTCTTTCTGTAAAAGAGTCCGGCGCTTTTCAGATATTGTCTTGTTACGGCGCAGACTCCGGCGATGCATGAGGATGAAGCCGAGCTGCCGGTGAGGTAATAGTACTCTCCGAATGCGGATGGGGAATATATTTCCTGACCGGGAGCTATTATCCTGCGTCCTATTTTCAGTGACTCATCCGCAAAATATGATGTGAAATCCGAGATGCCTGCCGGAGTTTCCTTTTCAAATACCTCGCCGAGAAGGTCAGGGACAAAGCTGCCGGATGGATGTTCCTTAAAAAACGCACTGAGATCATCGTTGAGTATCATAAACGGCACTTTTTCAGGTATGCTGTCATCTTCGTATCTGAGACCTTCCGGAACATTCATCAGTGCAACCGCAAGAACATCTTTTCTCAGTGCCATTGCGCATGCCGACAGGTGATCGGGGATATCCTTCAGATCAAGTATCAGCAGCTTTCCGGAAATATCCTTTCCTTCAAAGGCATCCTCTGTGTCGTATGTATCAATATAGATATATGCGTTGTGTTCATCGTCTTTTTCGGGTACATCTGTTTCTGAGCTTTCTTCATTCAGGGATGACTCCGTGTTTTCGGACTCCTCACTGATCTCAGATACTTCACTGACCTCTGATATCTCACTGTTTTCTGTGATATCGCTGATCTCGGATATCTCGGATATCTCAGAGCTTGTTTCGGTGCTGCTTTCATCGGGTACAGTTTCAGGAATGTACGACACGGAATACAGTGATGCGGGTGATTTTCCCTTATAGTAGATCTTTTGTCCGTCTATCGTAAAGAAGTGCTTTATTTCTACGGTATTATCAGACGAGCCTGCTGAGATAACACCGTCTGTTTTTGAGAGGGTATTGTCTGTGCCGTAGAAAATATCGCCGGAGTAAAGCGTCTGACCGCTGTCCCTTCCGTTATATGCGCCGTTTCCGGACGGGCAGACTATGGTAGTTCCGTATTTCTGCATTTTTTCAAGAGCCGAACGGAAAATATCGTCGTTTTCTAAAAATTCATAGCTGCCGATGCCAAGCTCAACGATATCAGCGCCGAGCTTGACCGCATCGTCAAGTGCGGAGAGTACTGCGGCGGTGCTGACTTCGATCACACCATCTGAGTTCTTGCGTTCTGCGACTTTCATCAATGCAAGCTGAGCGTCAAAAGCTGTTCCACGGTAAGTATTCTCTCCCTGTTCGCCGTTATTTCCCGCAGTGACCGCTGCTGTTGAAGTTCCGTGAGAGAGTGACGGAGCTTTTGTTGCCGGAGCCATTTTTGAGTAGTCATAGGCAAAGGGTATCTTGGAGTTCCTATAGACGTTGTCGGTGCCGGTATTGAACCTGACATTGTCCAAAAGATCATTTAGTATTTTTCTGCTGATCTTTTGTTCGGACGGCGGCTGTGAAAAAACAGGGTCGCCTGTATTGAATTCGCTGTCGATCACCGCAATGAGGATGCCGCTGCCGCCGAATTGTTCCTGACCCTCGGAATCAATGATGCTCCTCCATGCGGACTGCAGCTTTTGTGCGTCAAAAGCGCCGTCGGAACGGGGCAGAGGACGTTCATCGTCAGTGTGTCCGTCCGGTTCACCGGCAGCCGTTTCAAAGAATACCGCATCATCCGAAAGCACAGATACAGACGAAACGCCGCTTATGCCTTCGATCTTGCTTTTCAGGCTGAGCGGAGCTTTTATCGTAAAGGCATTGAACACAGCCGAATAAGTTCTGCTTTCGGAAAAATCCGCCTTGGAAACAAGCTTTTTGATGCTTGCTCTTGCAACGGCCTGACTCTTTTTTACGGCATCGCTGGATGAGCTTCCTTCACCGGAGCGCATAAAGCTTACCGCATCAGGATATTTTTTGCCGGATTCAATTGCAGCGTCTATCAGAGGACGTTCATCAAGCTGTACAAAAAATACAACGGTCTCGTCCTGAGTTACGATCTCGACCTCTTTTTTGGGGTCATCCTTATCGTCTTTTTTATCAACAATTTTCTGAGGATATTCCTCAATACCCGAAGACTGTCCGTTTTCGCCCGGGGTATGCTCGGAATTTATTAACGGTACGATAATCACCGCTGCCATCAGCAGAACGGCGGTAACTGTCAGCCAAAAACTCTTTTTCATCTTCGACTTCCTTTTCGTTCACAAATATCAGTTTAACGAGGACTGCCCCTTCTGAAATTGAACACAAAATACCAATTTAATTCTATCACTAACACCATATAAAGTCAACATCCGCCGAAAGCTCAGAATATCCTGCTGACGTACCACTCGGGCGGATAAAAGCTGCAAAACAGCAGCACCGCAAACAATACTGCAAAACCTGTCATCAGCGGAACAAAGAATATCTCCGTTCTCAGCCGGCTTTTGTACAAAAAATATTCCGCCGTTTCCGCTAAGATCAGTGTGCAGAAAACCATCGCTGTTTTTAAAGCTTCGGATGAGATATATTTTCCCGTAAAACGCAGCAGCAGGACAGTCACCGCAGTAAATCCGATCAGAGCAATGATCCTTGCGCTGACATAATGCAGCAGGTGAGGTCTCATGCACGAAAGCTCAACAAATGTCCACATTATAAAAACAAGTGCATAGGGCTTTACGGTCTCCAGCGGTGAAGCGTTGACCGTAGAGATAACAAGGCTCCATGCAGCTCCGCCGGACAGCTCATAGCTTTTTTGTATCACCCATCCGCATACTGCCGTCATTATTATGTGAAAGGGCAGATCTCTTTTCTTCACAGCACCATCTCCGAAACACTGTCATACTGTCATTTTATATGACAGTGCCCCGGAAAAAATGCCTTCAGTGCAGAAGCGATGCCGACATTCCCGCAAGGAGACCCGCTGCTGCACAGACGGTGCATAGGATAATGTGTTTCAGTCTGTTTCTGCGGCATCTTATTGCAGAAGGAACATCAAGCTCACTCAGCATTTTTCTTGCCTCGTCTTCAAGCACTGTCCTCTGTACGGAAGCATATTCCGGCTTGATGATAAGTATTGCCCTTTCGTAGTATTCGCTGCCTGTTTCGTTGAGTTCTATCATGCTGTGGCTGATACCTTTTATCATATTGACCCTCCGTATTGTTTTATGATGTGATTATTGTCTGCGCCGGACGCTTATATTCACTGTAATAATTATAATTCGGCATTATACACTTTGTAAATGTTGAAAACTCGGTTAAGAAAGTTGGAAACCTCGTTAATAAATGTTGAAAACTCTGTTGAAACGGTTGATATATCAACGATTTCCGATGTGGATTTCTCAAAACGTTTTCAACAGAATAATGATCGGGGCAATTTGTATTTCGGTACGGATATAAAAATAACAGTATGTATTTTTTGTGTGTCAATATTTTTTTCTGACAAATTTTATTATTATTTCTGTGATGAAAGTATAGAATTATTCAACATGGACTATTTACTCGGTCAGTGATACGGATTTTTTCCTTTTCCGGCAGGAAACAGTTTTGTTATTTTCACAAGGATTTAGTTATTTTCTATAATAAATTTATTGACAATCGTTGAAAATTATTGTAATATAATAAATGCACAACATATTAACAGAAACGGGCCTTTCTGGTATTGTTTGCAAAAGTACGGTCACATTTATTATTTTGGATCAAGAAGGGGATCTGACAATATGAATGTGACCGTGTTTTTTTAGACGGAGAAATGTCCGCAATCGTATTTGATCTGAAAGGAGCCAATATCATGGTAAGAAAGTATGTTTTCGGAGAACCGATCGAGACCGAAGCCGTTATCCAAAATGTTGAAAACTGTACCGGACCGCTGACACACCTCTCACAGACAACAGGAAAAGACGGATGCCCCTCTTTTTCCTGCAAATTAGCCGATGAGGACATTGTATATGGTCTCGGCGAAGCTCCAAGGGGCATCAACAAGCGTGGACATATCTATGAAAGCTTTAACAGCGACGACCCTTATCATACCGAAGAAAAGCGTTCGCTTTATGGTTCTCACAATTTTCTTGTCATAAGCGGAAGCAGGCATTTCGGACTTTTTGTTGACTGCGGCGCACAGGTCACATTTGATATATGCTACACGGATATTGATACTCTGACGATAAGACCGTCAGTTCCGGATCTCAAGCTTTATATAATTGACGGAGATTCCGATATTGATATAGTAAGGCAGTTCCGCAGGCTGATCGGAAAAAGCTATACCGCACCGTTCTGGGCTTTCGGCTTTCAGCAGAGCCGCTGGAGCTATTATACGGCGGACGATGTGCGTAAGGTGGTAAAGGGCTACAGAGAAAACAACATACCTCTTGACGCTGTATATCTTGATATTGACTATATGGAAGCCTACAAGGACTTTACCGTGAGCAGCGAGCGCTTTCCGGACTTTGAAAAATTCGTTTCAGAGATGCGCTCGGACGGCATCCATCTTGTTCCGATCATAGACGCAGGAGTCAAGATCGAGGACGGATATGATGTCTATGAGGAAGGAAAGGAAAAGGGCTTTTTCTGCAAGAGAAAGGACGGTACTGACTTTGTTGCAGGAGTCTGGCCGGGAAGGATACATTTTCCGGATTTTCTCAGCAGTGATGCCCGCAGGTGGTTCGGAGATAAATACAAGACGCTCATAGATGCAGGGATCGACGGCTTCTGGAACGATATGAACGAACCTGCCATGTTCTATACGGAAGAGGGCATACAGGATGCCGTAGATTACCTGAAGGACTTTGATTTTTCCTGCAACGATTCAAACAAATTCTTTGAGCTTGGGGGAAGGGTCGGCGGTCTTGCAAACAGACGTAAGGACTATGCCGCAATGTATCACAATATTGACGGAAAGACCGTCTGCCACGAAAAGGTACATAATCTCTTTGGCTTCAATATGACAAGAGCCGCAGCGGAGGCTTTTGAAAGGATAGCTCCGGACAAGAAGATACTTCTCTTTTCACGCTCGTCATATATCGGTATGCACCGCTATGGAGGAATATGGACAGGCGACAATCAGTCCTGGTGGTCGCATATCCTGCTCAATATAAAAATGATGCCATCGCTCAATATGTGCGGATTTTTGTATACCGGAGCGGATCTCGGCGGTTTCGGCACAAACTGCACGGAGGATCTTCTTCTCCGCTGGCTCGCTTTCGGAATCTTCACACCTCTTATGAGGAACCACAGCGCACTCGGAACAAGAGATCAGGAATGTTACCGTTTTAAGCACACAGACTGGTTCAGAGGTATCATAGAACTCCGCTACAGGCTTATACCATATCTTTATGATGAATACATAAAGGCTTGTGAAAATGACGATATGCTGTTCAAGCCTCTGGGATTTGAATTTCCGGATGACGAAATGGCAAGACGCACAGAAGATCAGCTTTTTGTTGGCAGCAGCATAATGACAGCCCCGATATACGAACAGAATGCGGCAGGACGGTATGTTTATCTTCCGGAGGAGATGCTGTTTGTGCGCTTCAAAGGTTCATCCGCATGCCACAGGGAGGTACTCAAAAAGGGTATACACTATATCACGGCATCACTGGATGAAGTGCCGTTATTTATAAGAAAGGGCAGATCTCTCACTCTATATTCTCCTGCATCCTCCACAGAAAAGCTGACACGCACCGAACCTGAAACATTCTCATTCTGAAAAAGAAACAGACGCAGGCTCCAAAAAAGGAACTGCGTCTGATTTTTTATGCTTTTCTGAGCAGCTTCAGTGCCGCTCTTTTTTTGTTTGCTCTTCCCGGCTGGACGAGCTTGTATGGTATGTCAGGGATATCGTCCGTCAGCTCGAACCTGTCCGAAATATTGTATTCAAAGATCTTGCGGTTTGATTCAAGATTATCAACTATGTCTTCAAAATCAACATGGATGACGTGCTGTTTTACTATTGAATAGATATTGATGTAATAGACCTTTTTGATGGCTCTCATAAGAGCCGACTTGTAGGTTTTGTATTCTCCGACAGACTGAAAATAATTCCTCTCAGCCATTACAGAGCGCCAGTAGTCACGTACCTTTGCGATATTCATAGTGCCCATTATGCTGCCGAAACGCTTTTCGTAGTAATAGAGCCTCTTGGACGTTACGGCAAGCTTGTTTGATTTGTGGAGGAGCCTTACGCTTGTTGCGATATCCTCAAAGTACATATCAGGGTATCGTATTTTATATTTTGTGAAAAGCTCCGCTTTATAAAGCTTGTTCCATGCGTAGCTCTGGAATATCTTGTCACGTATCAGTTCCTTGACGGCATTTTCTTTTGACATAACGCAGGTTTTTGCGCCTGACGGTCTGGGAAATTTCAGACCGGTGTTAAAATAGGAATACATGAACTTGCAGTATGACATATCCGCATTGTTCGCAATGCATATACCGTACATTATTTTGAGGAAATCCTTGTGGATATGGTCATCGCCGTCCACAAAAGCAACATATTCTCCTCTTATCCTGTCGAGTCCGTAATTCCTTGCATCAGACAGTCCGCCGTTGGGCTTGGAGAAAACACGAAACCTTTTGTCCGTTTTTGCGAACCACAGTGCTATTTTCAGACTGTTGTCGGGTGAAGAATCGTCTATAACAAGTACCTCAAAATCCTTGAAGGACTGATCCTGTATTGATTTGAGACACCGTCTCAGATAATTTTCCACTTTATAGACAGGAACTATAACAGATATCTTGGGTCTCTTATTCAAAGGTATCACCTCATTCTACTACAGGCTTTGAGAGGTCAAGCTTTTTTAGTCTTTCATAGCTGACCTTCATACAAAGTCTCACTTTTGCTCTTGCATCTCTGATGTTGTCGGAAGCGGATTTTTTGTTGTCGCTGCCGCACTGCTTTACCATTGAGGGTACAGCAAAATAGACATGGAATATGTGCATATTGAGGTGCTTCTTGAATTTCTGGTAGCATCCCTGTTCCTCAAAAAACAGGCGCATGATGGGGATAGTATTGATATAGTCGTTTATCCTGTCCGCAGACATACTCACCTCGGTATATCTTGAAAAAGCACGGGTATAGTAATATCCGTAATGATCGACGAGGACGACCTTGTTTGCAAAATAGAAAAGCTGTGGAGTTACTGCGGCATCCTCATAGTACATATCCGGTATTCTGATATTGTTGTCTGTGAAAAGAGTTTTTCTCCAAAGCTTTCCCCAGAGATAGAACCTGAGCTTCATATCGCCTAAAAGAAGCTTCAGCGCACTTTCGCTTGACAGCACCTTGTCCGACATCCTGAAGCTCTTTTTTATGCCGTTTTTGTTCTGAAAAAAGTAAGCGAACCCGCAGACTGAAATATCCGCATCATTATCCTTTGCGCCGTGATAGAGTTTTTCTATGCACCACTTGGAGAGCCTGTCGTCTCCGTCAACAAATGTTATATATTCGCCTCTTGAGAGGCTGATGCCGTAATTTCTTGCCTCTCCGGCGCTTCCGTGTTCAAAATCAACAACACGGAACCTTTCATCCTCTTCGGCAAAGCGTCTTGCGACCTCGTCCGAACCGTCGGTAGAACCGTTATTTACGATAATGACCTCGATATCCTTGAAACTCTGGCTCCTTATAGTTCTCAGGCATTTTTCAAGCATCTCGCCGCAGTTATAGACCGGTATCACAACACTGACAGCCGGGATAATTTCAGGCATGATCTCACCTCCGTAAATTGTTATTTTTTCTTAATGCTTTTGAAGAAACAGCTCCGTTCTGGTTCTGGGGCTTTTCTTCTTCCGTGATATCCTCGCTGTTCTTTTTCTTTCTGATGGCTGCGAAGGGCAGCGAGATAACAACAGTCATATAATAAGTCATTGTACGCCAGATAAGGATAGCAGACTTTATCATTTCTGCGTTGAAGATAGTTCCGAAGAATGCGCTGAAACAATATTCAGCGGCTCCCGAACCGCCGGGAAGCGGAACGAGTCCCGAAACCATGCTCACAAACGACTGGGCGCACAGCATATCGAACATACTTACTCCTTCTTTGCCGAAGGATTTTGCGATGCCGTAGGGCACAAGGAAAAGCACGGTCATCTGTATGAAGGTGAGGACATAGACCTTTATGAGAAGCCCCTTGTCTCTTGTCAGCGTCTTGTTGCAGTCGTGGTATGAGGTAAGGGTATTGTTGAGCTTTCCGATCTTGTTGTCCACGTTCTTTATAAGGTGGATCTTTCCCAAGAATTTAAGGACGGTGCCGAGGATTCTGGAAGTAAAGGCCTTGTTGAATGAAGCAAGCAGCAGCAGGATGATGGTAAACACCTGCAGAAGGAATCCAACGAACGTCAGCACCCACATGGCATAGTCAAGGTTCTTTACAAACATTGAAAATCTCATCAGCATTGCAACTATGCTGTAGCCTGTCAGAGTGAACTGCCAGACAAGGAACTTCTGCATCAGCGCAGACGACGCATTTGGCGCTCTCACGCCCATTCTCGTCATTGTCAGTATCTGCATCGGCTGACCGCCGGTCGCCGCAGGAGTGACGGCGCAGTAAAACTGTCCCACCATCGAAACGACAAGGGCGTTCCAGGCGGTGAACGATGGTGTTGTCTGTCTTACAAAAAGATAAAGTATCGTTGCATCTATCGCAATATTAAGAAGGTGCATGCTCATTGCAAGAACGAGCCACCAGATATTTATTTTCAAGCCGCTGTTGAGCAGATCTATAAAACCGTCCTCAGAAAATACGAAGAAAAGTATCAGCCCGATCGTCAGACCGATAATTGATATATTAAAAAGCAGTCCCCACGGAATAGATGATCTTTTGCGTTTTGTTTCGTTCATCACATCACCTCGATGTAATCAGATAAAACATAAAAATGTTTCATAAGCTTAAATATAACATTATTTTCATCTCAGGTCAACACATTATCATAAATGTAGAAAAACTTTCGCTGCCGGTCACGGCGGCAAACAAAACAGTCAATACTGAAAAGCCTGCACAGGTTCACCATGCAGGCAGATATTGATTTGTCTGGATCATTGTAAGAGGATCGGCATCAGATCGCCGAATATCCGAAGCTGTTTACGAGAGCCTCGATCTTTTCGCCCTTTTTGCATATAGGGCACTGGTGCGGCTTATAGCTTTCGTAGTCGCCAAGATCGTTCGGGTCAAAAACGGAACAGACCGGATGATGGTCACATTCATCGACAGTTGCAAAGATCGAAGCAACGCCGACCACCTTGCCGCCGTAATAATTTACTGCATCAATAGCCGCAAGTGCGCTTTTTCCTGTTGTAACGGATGCGGCAACGATAAGAACGTGCTTTTGTGAAAGCATCGGCACAAGGTTATCACGGAACATAAGCTGTCCGCCGGAAATATACTCAGGAGAAACGATATAGATAGTCTGATGGGCGTTCATATTTACGTAGTCATCCTTTGTCAGCTCTTCTGCGATGCAGGTGCCGACGACTTCCATGCCGTCAATACAGAGGATAGTATCAACGATAGTATTCATTTTGTAGTTGTCCACAAGTTCCTCAGCAACAGCCTTCGCCTCCGAGAGGCGCATCTTCTGTGTTGTAACGTCGATATAGTAGTTTGTGTGGCTGTGCATAGTTGCAAAATGTCCTTTTTTTACTCTCAGAAACACGTCTTTGTTTTTTGTTCTGATCTTCATTTCCTTTGACATAAAAGCTGTCACCCCATAATTGAATAGTAAGGAGACCGATCAAGAAAAATCAGCACATCACCCTCAAAAGCATTTTACCACAATTTTATCAACAAATCAAGTTATTTATTATAACATACCCAAAACAGAAAATGTGCGTCCCGGATATGGAACGCACATTCCGTCAGTCTATACTTTTCAGCGACTCGACCATGCTTATTTTTTTCATTTTGAAGTACATTATGAAATTGACTGCCAGTGAAAATACTATCGTCAGCGCAAACGAGAAAACATAGCTCCAGACCGAAACGTATTTCGGGAACATTACATTATCCATCTGGATGGATTCCACAACGAAAGAAGCAAAAAGATTGCCAAGCCCCAGTCCCGCAAGAGAACCGATAACAGTGAGCGTGGTGATCTCACGGTAGATATAATTTGCGCTTTCAAGGCTGTAAAAGCCCAGCACCTTTATTGTTGCGATTTCCCTGACACGTTCCGCAATATTGATATTGGTCAGATTATACAGCACGACCACGGCAAGAAGTCCCGAACATATAATGAGAACGAGTATTATCACGTCAAGCGACTGTATCATGGTCTTCATGGTAGAGACCTGTTCGGTGATCGAGGTCACGGTAATGATATCGTCCTTTTTCATATATTCGTTTGAGATGTCTTTTTCGCTGTTTTTGAACGGTTCTGCGATCCTTGTCATAACGACGCCGTATTTTATCTCGGATCCTGTCATCTTCTGATAATATGCCGGAGTCATATATCCCAGACTGCCGGCATAGTTTTCTGTAAAGCCGGCGACCCTGCAAGTGTATTTTTCTTCTTCAAGAGTCAGTATCACATTATCTCCGGTGCTGAGGTGAAGAACATCCGCAAGTCTTTCGGAAATAATTATGCCGTCATCCGTAAGAGGTATCTCGTTGTGGGTTTTTCTGTCACGAAGGACAAATACTCCCTTGAATTCTTCCGGATCACTGCCTGCTATTATTCTGATCTGAGTATTTTTTCCGCCGTTTTCGTTCTGGATGAATCCCCATCCTAAATATGCGAGCAGTGAATGTTCAAATCTCTCGTCCTGACGGAACTCAGACAGTATCTCCTTCTTTTCATCGGCAGTGCCCGACTTTGAAAGGGAATAGACCTGATCGTATATCGTAAGCTCGTCAAACTGTATGTCCGCAATGCCGGCAACGGAATCCTTTAGTCCGAAGCCTGCGACCATCAGCGCAGTACATCCCGCAACGCCTATCACCGTCATCAAGAATCTTGCTTTATATCTGAAAAGGTTTCTTGCAGTGACCTTTGAAGTAAAGCTCATGTGATTCCAGAGAGGCTTTATGTGTTCGAGAAGTATTCTTTTTCCGGGCTTGGGGGCTTTCGGGCGCATGAGTGCCGCAGGTGCGAGCCTGAGGTCTTTGAAGCATGCCGCCAGCGACACGAGCATGATGCACACTATTCCGACCGCTGAGGAAATTATCATGCTTTTCCAGTCTATCTCTATCACAGTCGGCGGAAAGGTGTACATTATCCTGTATGTATCGACGATTATCCTTGGCAGCGTCAGCACTCCGGCTGCGGCTCCGGCAATACTTCCCAGAAGCGCCGCAGCTCCGGAATAGATCACATATTTTGACGCTATCGAAATGCCGGGATAGCCCAGTGCTTTCAGAGTTCCCGTTTCGATCCTGCGTTCCTCAACCATTCTTGTCATGGTCGTAAAGCACACAAGTCCGGCGATGAGAAGGAAGAACACCGGAAAGACCCTTGATATGTCGTCCACACGGTGTGAATCGTCATACAGACCCGAATATCCCGGATTGTCGTCACGGTCATAAACATACCATTTTCCGTTTTCGAGTGAGGCGATCTTTTCTTCCGTTTCCTTCAGCTTTGTTTCCGCTTCGGAGATCAGGCTCTGAACCGTTTGCTTTTCCGCATCAAGCTTTTCACGTTCTTCACTGAGCTTTTGTGTGACGGTTTTTATCTGTTCTTCAAGCTCAGTCCTGACGTGTCCGGACTTCTTTTTTGCCTCTTCGATCATACTGCTGAGCTGTTGTTCTTTGTTTTTCAGTTCCAGTTCGCCGTCGGATATTTTTTTGAGAGCTTCATCTTTTTT
Source organism: Ruminococcaceae bacterium UBA1244 (assembly GCA_002308635.1). Taxonomy (GTDB): domain Bacteria; phylum Bacillota; class Clostridia; order Oscillospirales; family Acutalibacteraceae; genus UBA1213. The sequence continues at coordinate 23,039 of DBWG01000064.1, forward strand.
TTGCCGGAACAAAGCTTTTCCTGATTCAAGCTGTGTTTTTGCATCTGCAAGGACAGACGCTTCAAAGCGCTCTATGCTTTTGTGCGAAAATTCTTCGAGTTTATCTTTTTCGTCCCTGATCTCGTCCTTATATCCGTCGCCGAAAGGAAAGCTGTGTTCTGCTGAGGCTTTTGTTCTGAGGTATGCGGCGGTATATCTTTGGGAAACGAATTCCTCCGGAGGAAGCATCATATAGAATGAAACATTTCCGTCGCCGATAAGGGAATTGCCCCGCAGATATGTAAGGTACAGCGGCGAATCCACAAGACCGACTATCTTATATTCGTTGTGCTTTACATAGTCGGTTGATGGTTTTCCGTCTACCATAGGGTTGAACGTTATGGTATCGCCTATATGATAGCCCGACATTTCAAGATAATAGTTTTCAATGGCACATTCTCCCTCGTTTACGGGCAGTCTGCCGTCTCTGAGGATGATATCATTTATGGGTTTGTCGTTTGTGTCGGTTTTTTGCGGGACAGAATATACCCTGACAACGGAATCTATCTCATTCTGCGTTACGATAAGATCCGCAACATATCCCGGCATTACGGAATCAACGTAGTCAAGCTCCTTGATGCTGCGTATATCCTCATCATCGAAGCCTACCGTACTGATAAGCCTGATGTCCATAAGCGAATAATCTTCAAGATAGGTCAGTGCAGTCCTGAGCATACTCGGAGATGCGGATTTCAGTCCCGAAAAAAATCCTACGCTGATGCCTATTATTGCAAAGATCGCCAAAAATCTCGATTTTGTGCGGAAAACTTCACGGATGATATTTTTCCGCATGGCACTTTTTGTTCTTCTGTCCTTCTTTTTTGACATATACCGGTCACCGCCTCTTTTCACGTTCGTGGCAATTTACCACTCTATCTGTTCCACAGGGACAGGAGAATCATTGACAACATTGCTGATGACCTTTCCGCTTTTCATGCTGATGACACGGTTAGCCATCGGAGTAATAGCGGAGTTGTGGGTTATCAGTACAACGGTCATGCCGTCCTCACGGCACCTGTTCTGAAGGAGTTTCAGGATGCTCTTGCCGGTATTGTAGTCGAGTGCGCCGGTAGGTTCGTCACACAAAAGGAGTTTGGGCTTTTTTGCGAGCGCACGGGCAATAGATACTCTCTGCTGTTCACCGCCGGAAAGCTGTGACGGAAAATTATTTTTTCGTTCAGAAAGCCCCACGCTGTCAAGGACGGAATCCGCATCGAGAGATTCACGGCATATCTGTGTTGCAAGCTCCACATTTTCCTTTGCGGTAAGGTTTGGGATAAGATTGTAAAACTGGAACACGAATCCTATATCATATCTGCGGTATGAAGCAAGATCATGCTTGTTAAGGCGGCTGATATCCTTTCCTCCGACAAGAATTTTTCCTTCGTCACAGCTGTCGATACCGCCCAAAATATTGAGGACTGTGGTTTTTCCTGCGCCGGAAAGCCCCACAACAACGGCAAACTCTCCTTCGTCAATAGAAAATGTTACCCCGTCCGCCGCAGGTATCGTGATCTCTCCCATTTTATAGCGTTTATATACATTTTCAAACTGTACAAAATTTTTCTGCATAAGGTATGCCTCATTTCAGATCTTATTTTTTTCAAGCCATTTCACTGCACTGTCTGCTACTTCTTTCAAGGTATCCTCCTCAAACGGCGAACCCAGTCCGGCGGTTTCGATAAGCTCAGTAAGCGTCATAGTCCCCGCCTTTTTCACAAGGCTCATATAGCGTTTCCATGCGTCATTGTGATCCTCCTGCATAACTGCCCAGAACTGGAGTGCGGCAGTCTGTGCAAAGCAGTAGTCTATATAATAGAAAGGATTTTCGTAAATATGGATCTGTCTCTGCCAGCCCATTCCTTCGCCGTAGAAGGGCGAACCGTCAAGCTTCATCCACGGCATATATATTCCCGTAAGCTCTTTCCAGACCTCATGGCGCTGTGAGGGAGAAAGCTCCGGTTTTTCATACATAATATGCTGGAAGTGGTCTACCATAGCGCCGTACGGCAGGAATGTCAATGCGCCGAAAAGGTGGTTATATCTGAATTTTGCGGCATCTTTTCCGAAGAATCCGTCACTCATCCTCCAGCCGAAAAATTCCATCGTCATTGAATGTATCTCACAGGCATCGAGGGTAGGGCTTTGGTTATCCGACGGAAAAATATCCCTTGCGCAGTAGAAGGCAAACGCATGGCCGGCTTCGTGAGTGATGACCTCAACGTCATCGGCAGTACCGTTGAAGTTTGCAAAAATAAACGGTACTTTATAGTCTGAGATCTGGGTGCAGTAGCCGCCGCTTGCCTTTCCCTTTTTGCTCAGGACATCCATCAGTTCGTTTTCGAGCATGACATCAATGAATTCCGAGGTCTCTTCCGAAAGCGAATGGTAGAGCATTTTTCCTGTTTCAAGTATTTCCTCCGGAGTACCGACAGGCTTTGGATTTCCGTCACGGAAATGCAGCGCCGCATCCGCAAATGTGAGCGGATATATCAGACCTGTTCTTTCAGCCTGTTCACGGTACAGCCTGTCGGCGACGGGAACGATATATTTCACGATATTTTCACGGAATTTTGAAACGTCCTCTGCGTTATAGCAGTTTCGTCCCATCTGGAGATAGCCGAGCGGCACAAAATTTTTATAGCCCATCTTTTTGCCCATTGTATCTCTGAGCCGGACAAGCTCATCATATATATTGTCAAGTTTTTCTCCGCACTCTTTGTAGAATCCTGCCTCCGCAAGCCACGCACTGCGGCGGAGTTCATCATCAGGCGACTGTTTGTACGGTGAAAGCTGTGAGACCGTCAGTGTTTTTTCGTCAAAATTTATCTGAGCGGAGGCGATAAGCTTCTGATATTCAGTTTCAAGCTTGTTGGCGTGTTGAGTTTCGGGGATTATCTCGCTTGAAAACGATCTGAGGAATATCTCACTGTTTTTGAAAAGAAGACTGCCGTATTTTTGTTCGAGTTCATTTCTGAACCTGCTTTTTGTGAGCAGTTCTGCAAAGCTGTGCTGAATATCCACAAAAACAGGGGATATCTCGTCGATATATTCCACTTCATTTTCATAGTATTCATCTGTTGTGTCGATAGAGCTTCTGATATAAGCAAGGCTGAACATAGAATCTGTATGTGAGATGAGCCTGTCCCACTTTGAAAAAGCCTCATCTGCTTTTTCAAAGGAGTCTGCCGTTAAGAATTCCTGTTTTATTTTGTCGGCATCGTCCCTGATGACAGTGATATCGGGGCGTTCATACTTCATTTCGCAAAATTTCATAACTGACCTCCTGAAAAAATATACACTTCTATTTTATCCCATTCCGCCCAAAAAATCAAGATTGGTGCATATCGCACACATAAAAAGTCTCCCGCAAAGGGAGACTTGTATTATTCACTATTCATTATTCTTTATTACTATAAATGAGCAAATCTG
>DBWG01000159.1 GCA_002308635.1 Ruminococcaceae bacterium UBA1244
AAAGGATCATATGTTTGGCATTAGTTCTCATGCTGACCTTAGGAGCGGCGGCGTGTTCATCCTCCAAGGAGGATACTTCAAGCAAGGCATCAGCTCCGGCTATCACCAACGAAGAAAAGACTATCCCGGAAAAACACGATAAAATAAGGGATGGTTCCGATGCGGACAGTACGGATACGGAAGATGTAAAAGAAGATACTCCGCTGTCTGATATCGTCCCCGAATCAGGCGAAAAGGGAGTTTATGAGGGGATAAGAGCAGCCGAAGGAAAAATGTATGCCGACGGTATGTATACAAGACCGGAATCGCCGTTGGCAGAGTATAATGCCGTGACAGAAAAAGCGGCTGATGATACTGCACCGCATCTTGAAGAGACGGCTCCGGATATGCCGGCAGTCGAAGAACCGGACGAAGAATATCCCGGCGATGATGAACTGATAATCGACGATCCTGTAGTTGACGATCCGATCTATTCACCTGCTCCGGAAGCCCGTCTTCTTACAGCCGGTGAATGGAACGACAATGAAAACTGGGGATTTTTCACCAACCTCGTAAAATCGGGCAGAGTAGAATTCCCGTCATACGGAATTGATCCACGCCACCGTTATGAAGTAAATGTAAATAAGCCTGACGGAACGGCTCTTGCAAACGCAAAGGTCACTCTCTGCAATAGTCGGGGAGAAGCCATCTGGAACGCAGTTACAGACAAGAACGGAAAGGCCTATGTTTTTGATCCGTCAAACGAGTACGGCAGCTATGTCATTGCGGAAAGCGGCGGAAAAAGCCAGACCGGAATTATAGCTGAGCTTTCAATAGACCCCGGCATTGATGATGACACACCCAGCGGTCAGGAGATGCCATTGACAATCAGAGAGGACAAGATAGAGATCACTCTTGATACTGATGCCAAAGCATACAAAGACATGGACATCATGTTTATCCTTGACACAACAGGTTCAATGGGCGATGAGATGATGTTCCTTCAGAAGGAATTTTCTGAGCTTACAAAAGAAATAGGCACACAGAATGCCCGTTTTTCAGTGAATTTCTATCGTGACAAGGGCGATGAATACGTAACAAAATGCAATGATTTTACAACCGACACGGCAGCTCTCCAGAAGGCGCTCAATGATGAGTTTGCCGAAGGAGGCGGAGATACTCCCGAAGCCGTTGACAAAATACTTGAAGAAACAATGCTCAAATCGGATTGGAGAGATGAATCGGTAAAGATCGCTTTCCTGATCTTTGATGCACCTCCGCACGATGGTACAGAAGAAACGATCATCAAGGCAGTAAAGGCTGCCGCAGAAAAGGGAATAAGACTTATCCCCGTAGTTTCTTCAAACAGCGAAAGAGATACCGAGCTTTTCGGAAGGGCTATTGCCATAACAACAGGCGGAACCTATGTTTTCCTGACAGACGACTCCGGCATCGGTGATTCGCACCTTGAACCGATAATCGGTGACTATAAGGTTGAAAAGCTCTATGACATTATCATAAGACTGGTCAACAGCTATAGGCAGTAAAAAAAGCACCCTGTCATGCGGCAGGGTGCTGAATTTTAACATAAGGGATTCCGGAACGCTGTGTGAGCTTTGCTGTGTTCGTTGGCTATCTGAAAAAGAATATGCGCTCGCATCCGTCTATCTCCGACATACACGTATATTCCATGTCGGCAACTATAACGTGGTCGAGAAGAGTTACTCCGATAGCTTTCAGGGCATCACGCAGGCTGACAGTAACACTTATGTCAGTTTCTGACGGAAGCGCAATGCCGCTTGGATGATTGTGGGCAATGACTGCGCCGCCTGCTTTATACTTAACTGCCAGCTGCAGTATCTTTCTGATGTTGACCTCTGAGGCGGAGATAGAGCCCTTGCTGATAATATCGCAGAAAAGCCGCTTTCCTCTCGGGTCAAGCAGCATCAGCAGAACCTGTTCTTCGTCCGTTCCGATAAAATACCGCAGTATGTTTTCGCCTATGTTTTCGGAATTGATGATGTCGCTGCTGTTTTGCTGGTATTTGTCGTTGTAATATCTTGAACAGTATTCCGGCATCATCTTGAGAAGTACAGCGGCGTTGCGGCTGAGACCGGCTTCGATAAGGGCGTCTATCGGTGCGTCAAATACTCCCGAAAGCGAACCGAAGCGGTTGAGCAGGATGTGTGCAGTTTCGTTTGTATCTTTACGGGGAATAGCATAGAACAAAAGCAGCTCCAAAGCCTGATGGTCACGGAACTTATCAAGTCCCTCAGACATGAAGCGCTCACGGACCCTGTCACGGTGTCCGTCATGCAGACCTTTTATCTGACTCATTTGGGGTCTCCTTTAAAAAGTAATATATCCTATTATAACTTATCATCCATTGATTTTCAATCATATTATTTGATTCCTGCAAAAAACAGACCGGTTTTTTATCCCGCTGTTTTTAGTTATCACTGAGCTTGTGCATCTCCGGGAATAATTTTGTGCTGACTGTGAAATAATATAAAATTGGAGCGTGTTGTTAAAATCATATTGACATATTACGAATTTGTGGTATAATGCGGATGAGGGGACTTTGTTTCTGTATTAAGGGGTAATAGTATTATTATGAAAAAGATTTTCAGATCGGGATTTCTTCTAATGATGACATTGATAATGGTTCTTTGTGCCGTTTCATGCAGTGCCGGAAACGGCTTTGTTGGAACGTGGGTTTTTGTTGTTGATAAGGATCTGATGTCTCCCGAGGAGCTTTCTCAGTATGATTCATTTGATGATACTACCAAAGTCACTCAGGTCATAGAGATCTACAAAAAAGGTACAGGTACCTATACGATAACCGATCCCTACGGCAAAGAAACATCTACCGACGTGAGCTGGAAGGCTAACGGCGACAGGCTTATCATAACAAACAGCGAAAACGTTGAGGAAGTCTTTGTATATAAAGACGGAAAGCTTTATCGTCAGGATAGTATGCACGATAAGCCGTATATGTATTTTGTAAAAGAATGAATTTGATGCGGACGCAGAGATGCTGTCCGCATTTTTTAAAATTTTAAACGGAGCAGTGGATATGAAAAATAAGAATAAGCTTTTTGCGGTACTTTTTTCTGCGGCAGTGATGCTCAGTGCCGCCGCCTGCGGAAATAAAGGCGAAAATGACGGCTCATCTGTTTTGGAGAGTACCGCCGGAATATCATCCGTTGAGTCTGCGGACAGCAATACGGGCACACATCAGCCGTCAGTTCTGAAGGAGATGTCCGCTGATGAAAATTCAACGGAACTGATCTGTCCTGACTATCTTGTCGGAGAATGGAAGCTGAAGCTTGATGTTGAGAGTGCGGAAGAATCAATAAAAAAAGCTGCCGAGGAACGCATGAGCAAAACAAGTATTGTTCTGTATTCCGACGGAAAAGCTATGGGCTGTTACGGTGAATCTTCTGTTGCAGGATTCTGGGGAGTTGCCGGCGATCATCTTTACATAAGCCTGAATGATATAAAAGAAAAATTTGAATTTACAAAGGATATCATAACAAGCGTCAACAATCCTGATATGTCGTTTGTAAAATGACTGTCCATAAAATAGTATTTTTGGTTCCTGCCATTTGACATTATATTAAAATGTGGTATAATGCTGTTGGAACAATTTTATTGTTTTGGGAGGAAAAATAAATGAAAAAAATATATGCTGTTGTTTTTGCGGCTGTCCTTTCGGCATCTGTCTTTTGTATGACTGCCTGCGGCGAGGATATTAAAAACAGTTCGGAATTATCGGGTACTCCTGTTTTCAGCAGTGATGTTTCCAATCCGTTTGAAACGTCCGATGCGGTTTCCGCAGATGAGGTATCAGCACAGAACTCTGAAAATGAAGTATCTGAGGCAAGTGAAGAAAGCTCTTCAAATAATGAGTCATCCGAAGAGCAGGAGACCAGCACGGATGATGAAAGCTCATCAGAGCCATCCGAAAAGGAAAGCGAGCCTGTGATTGAGGACTCTGAAGACGAAGATTCCGAGGATGAGGATTCCGAGGATGAAGATTCCGAGGATGAGGATTCCGAAGACGAAGACTCCGAGGATGAAGATTCCGAAGACGAAGATTCCGAAGACGAAGACTCCGAGGACGAAGATTCCGAAGACGAAGACTCCGAGGATGAAGATTCCGAAGACGAAGACTCTGAGGATGAAGAACCGTCTGAATCGCTGCCCGAAGGAAAGATAATCAAGGCTTATGTCGGAAATTGGAAATCAGGTTATGACCTTTCTTCTTTCAGTGAATCCGAAAGACAGATGCTTGAAGGATACCTGAGCGAGGTGAGCATGGAGATAGAACTTTTCGATGACGGAACGGCAAAGGTTATCAGCTATTATTATGACCAGAGCGGAGAAACTGCCGAAGGAGAATGGTGCGCAGACGGCAAGAATGTTTATATAGATATTATGGGAGATGTTGCAAACTTCGTTTACAGCGGCGGAAAGCTGACATCGGAATCCATGCCGTATATGTATTTTACCAAAGCCTGACAGGATATAAAGATCATACCGCAGACAGATATAACCGCTGTCTGCGGTAGTTTTTTGTATATGTTTCGGTATAAATTTTTACCCATAAGGCGGGCTTTGGTTGAAATGGTATAAAAATCCTCAAATTTTCTATTGTAATTTGTGTCAGAATGTGTTATTATTAATGTACGCACGGATTCATTCCCTGTCAGTTGATTGGTGACGGGGATATAGGTGGCAGAGTACGGAGGTGGTATTAGTGCTTGACAAAACAATGATATTCTCAATAACAGATAATCGTGAAGAAAGTGTCCGCACGATCCTCACAACAGTTTATGAGGCTCTTGAAGAAAAGGGCTATAATCCTATCAACCAGATCGTTGGTTATATTCTATCTGAGGATCCGACATATATCACCACACACAACAATGCGAGGTCGTTGATCCGTAAGATCGACAGAGATGATTTGTTGGAGGTACTCCTGAAAAGCTACCTGAAATCATAGCTTATTTCACAGAACGGAGGCAGATCATGGCTGAAGAAAAAAATGGCTTCTTGATGTATAAAGGAAAGCCGCTTGTTCGCTGCGGCGATACGCTCTATTATGGAAGTATGAGCGATCCGTTTGTTATCAAACTGCAGATCAAGTCCAAGACCAAGTCGGATGAGCTTGAGGTCGCCGACAAGGTCTCTATTCAACTTTTGAGTACTGACCCGGATATCAGTCCAAGAAAAGCAATAGTAAAGACGAGCGAAAAACCGACTCTCTATCTTGCAATTGATATCGCCAGCGTCTGGCTGCAAAAGGCTCTTAAAGAAGCGTCAAAAAATCAGTAAAAAAAGGTCCGGCCCTTTATTGGGTCGGATCTTTTGTTTTGCCGTTATTTTTGGGATAATCAGCAAGCTCGCAGAGGTGCCTGCGGTATCCTCTGCGCACAAACGGATAGCGTATCATAAAATCAATGCTCCTGAAAAACAGCCTGAACAGGTTGAGCCAGAGCCGCCTACGCCTGATCGTTGTCACATAGCCGTTTTTTGCGGCAGGATCGTAGTGGAGCATACGCCTGTGCTTGTAGAAATTTGTTACTCTCGGCTGTGCAAGGTCGGACATATAAAAATCATCCTTATCCTTCCGGTAAAAGCATGACGGGAGAAGTATGCCGTTGAGGGAAAGAAACTGCTTTTTCAGGTGACTTTTTTCTGTGCGTGAGCGGGTATATTTTTCTTCATCGTAATATACGCCGTATTCATCCATAAGCGTTTTGTCGTTCTTGAGCGGCAGACAGCGAGCCATGAGAGACTGGTTCAGTAAAGCAGTGTCTGTGCTGTTGAAGTGCTTCCAGCCTTTGAGATAGTCCCTGTATGCTGAGAAAATAAGGTCAGCAAGAAAGTACCGCTGAAAAATAGTCTGTTTAAGGACGCTTGCAATAAGCTTTCTGAGCTGAAACATGGTATAGCCTTTTTTTGAATCAACAGACGTGAGTATAAGCTCGTTGCGCTTGATATAGTATTCCTGAAAGCCGGGATATTTTGTGTCAAAATCCTCGTGCCAGACAGCTATGCCGTTTATGAGTGCTATCCTGTCAGCACATCTCAGGGAGTATTCTATATCATCCAACTTTACAAAAAACTGGAGCGGATAACCGTATTTTTCCTGCCAGTCAGCAGGAAAGCAGAAGAACCACCAGGCATTGTAATTGCCTTCGGGATAATATGCGGTTTCAAAGACATTTTCTCTTTTTGTGATATCCGTTTCTGTGCCTATGGAATGGAGTCTTTTTCCGTCCCATACAGCACTTACTTCGTGTTGAGTGACCATATCGCTGAGCCTTATCATAGTGCCGCCGACAGAAAGCTCCTTCATGCCGGGGCTTCTGAGCCTGAGAATGGCATAGACTCTCAGCAGCATTTCGCAGTCGAGAACGATATCGTCATCCATAAACAGGATATGCGTAAATTTTCTGCCGCTGTTTACGGCTTCATAATAGCCCCTCGTAAATCCGCCGCTGCCGCCTGTATTGTCATTCAAAACGAGTGTTACGTTTTCGTTTTCGATAGTCTCAGGTTTGAGTGTGCGGCCGTTGTCGACTATATAGAAGTGGATATTATTTTTATTAAGTATCTTGCTGTTATTCAGATACCTGTTTATTGCGGCGTGATTGTGAAGAAGGAATTTTTCTCTTTTAAAGGTGCAGATAACAACGGCGATATCAACGGGGCTGAGCTGTTCAGAAACGGTATAGAATCCTCCGCCGAAAAGCTTACCGCCGTTTGAAGTCAGGGTGAAATAAACAGTGTCTGACATTTCAAGTGCGGTGCTGATGTCAGCGGAAAATTCTTCGGGACTGCTGCATGACAGCTCTTTTTCGGTTATAAGCTCTTCTTCAAAACCGCCTTCGGATTTTTTTACACCAAAAATACGCACAACAAAATTACCGCATACTCTCAGCTTCAAAAACAGATTCGGGAGTTTGCAGTATTCCTTGTACTTTACGGCAGAGAAGGAATTGAAATATGTGTCGAAGCCTGCCGTACCGTCAATATTGAGAAAGCCTTCTTCTTCGCAGTATCGGACGGATGGAGAGTCCGTCCGATAGTATAGCTCTGTTTTTCCGCAAATATCACTGTGCGGAAAAATAACACTGCGAATTATCGTTGGTTCTTTATTCACCAAATTCTTCCTTTACTGCATCAAGTGCGACCTCGATGACCTTGTCCATATCATAATATTTGTAGTGACCGAGACGGCCGCCGAAAATAACATCCGGAGTTTCGTCGGCAAGCTTTTTGTATTCTTCATAGAGCTTGTTGTTCTTGTCATTGTTTACGGGATAATATGGTTCAATGCCGGGCTTCCACTCAGAGGAATACTCCTTTGAAATGACGGTCTTTGGCTGAGTGCCGAACTCAAAGTGTTTGTGTTCGATAATTCTTGTATATGGAACTTCTCTTTCGGTGTAGTTCACTACGGCATTGCCCTGGAAATTGTCGGTATCGAGTATCTCTGTTTCAAAGCGGACAGAGCGGTATTCAAGAACGCCAAGCTTGTAGTCGAAGAACTGGTCTATCTGACCTGTGAAAACAGTTTTCTTTACCTTATCGGCATTGGTTTTTATCCATTCAAAATAGTCTGTGCTTGTCTTGACTTCTATGCCTTCAAGCATTTTTTCGATAATGGCAGTATAGCCGCCCATCGGGATACCCTGATATCTTGCATTGAAGTAGTTGTTGTCGAAGGTGAAGCGCAGAGGCAGTCTTTTGATGATGAATGAAGGAAGCTCTGTGCATGAACGTCCCCACTGTTTTTCGGTGTAGCCCTTGATGAGTTTTTCGTAAACGTCACGTCCGACAAGGCTGAGAGCCTGTTCTTCAAGGTTTTTGGGTTCTGTGATATTGAGGTCGGCGATCTGGTCAGCAATTATTTTCTTAGCCTCAGCGGGAGTTTTGATGTTCCACATACGGCTGAATGTATTCATATTGAACGGAAGATTATACAGCTCGTCCTTATAGACTGCAACAGGAGAATTGATATAGTTGTTGAACTCCGCAAAATTGTTGATATATTCCCACACGGTCTTGTTGTTTGTGTGGAAGATATGAGCGCCGTATTTGTGTACATTTATACCTTCGATCTTTTCGCAGTAGATATTTCCGGCGACATGGTCTCTTTTGTCGATAACGAGGACTTTCTTTCCTTTTTTGTTGGCTTCATAGGCAAAGATCGCTCCGAACAGACCTGCGCCGACAACAAGATAATCGTACATAACACATAACCTCACTTTTTATTTTTTATTTTTCTGAGTATGCTCCGCCTTTTTGAGCCGGGCGGGGCAATGAAATACATTTTTTTGCTGAACGAAAGATTTCCGGCAGTAGCGCCGCCAAGCTTTGAAAAATGCGCACGGGGCAGTTCTGCCCAACGTATGTTTGTTTTATCCTTCAGGTAAGTCATATATATGCCGAAAAGCCTTTCGGCAAGCTTTCCCTGTTCACGGGGATAGAACATTCCGGCGGGCTTTCTTCTGTCATACTCGGACAGTATGGAAAACAGCCATTCGCTGTAATCGCAGAACATTTCCCTGTCCGCAATGAACATATTGCAAAAGTACGAATAACAGTCGCCGAGATATTTTCCGGCGCTTTCGTAATACAGCGGATATTTTTCCCTGATGATCTCACACAAAAGACCGAGATCGTCAAATTCTCTGCGGTCGGTGCGGTCATAGAATTCCGAGACAGGCATATAGATATTTTCGCCGAGAGGTGCAATAAAACGGTACTGCTGAAAAAGACGTTCAAGATTATTTTCTGTCAGTCCGATCTTATCAAGCGTTTTTTCATTGGGCGTTTCAAAAATCATGTAGGGACGCTTAGGCTTTTTTGAATTGTCATAGCAGAAAGGCTTATTGCCGGAAAAATCAAAATAACGCCTCATGTGCATAAGACCGCCATAGTCAAAGCTCCGGTTCTTCCATGCCCAGTACTGAACGGTCAGCTCGCAGTACTGCGGATTTTTCTCAGAGATATTGTCTCCGGAGTCATCGCAGAGCGGGAGTTTTTTTGCCGTTTTATCATATAGTGCCGCACCTGCCGAAACAGGGACGATCAGACCGTTCCGGCACTTCGGGTCTGACCTGAAAGCGCTTACAAACAATTGTATATTTTTCATACAGCCTACCATGTATCATTATATCAAAAATATAGCCGGACTTCAACAGTTTTATGGAAGCACGGCAAATAACCTGTGCTTCCATAACTGCCGGAAAATGCAGCGGATATCACTGCTGTTTTATAGTGACATTTTTTGTGCTGAGATTTGCGGTTATCTTGTCAATGATCTCCTGAACCTCTGCGGATGAGAGAGTTCTTTCATCGGATGAGAATACGAAACGAACAGTGATTCTGTGTACCTCGTCAGTGTCATAGGTATCGACTATTGATGCACCCTTGAGGATATCTTTTCCTTCGTTTGTCCAACATTCTTTAAGGTCGCCGTAGAGAGCGCCTTCGGGTATATCGAGGCTCAGGTCATACTCGATAGAAGGATACTTTGAAGGTTCGCTGTATACGATACCCTTGTCTTTTTCGGAAGCGAATGTGTCAACGTCTATTTCGGCAAAGACGATATTTGCCTTCTTGTCGATATTCTTACCGATAGTCGGGTGAACTATTCCGATAACGCCAAGCTCTTTGCCGTCAAGCAGGACGGTGTTGAGGTTTACGGGGTGTTCATAATCATGCTCTGCCTCTTTTGCGGCAAATGTCAGCTCGCTGTGCTTGATATCGAGTGCAAGAGAAGCAAGGATATCACGCAGACGGAAATACAGATCACGCATTGAAGTTGTCTTGCTGAAAAGGGTTATCGCAAGCTTCTTGTGTTCAACGCACATATTGTTCTCGTCAAGACCGTTTACAACTCTGCCGATCTCGAAAATGCCGAATTCGGGAGCGTAAGAAACGTTGCTCTTTACCTGACAGAGCTGATTCGGGATAATTGACTTTCTGAGAGTTTCGATATTCGGATTGGTAGCATTTGCAAGCTTAACGTTATCTTCAATAGCGATGCCAAGCTCTTTCAGCTCATCGTTATATGCCCAGACGTAGGAATGAAGCTCGTGCAGGCTGTACTTCTTTACGAGCATATCCTTGATCTTTTCCTCGTTGTTCTTTACCTCAGTCATTCTGACGGGGTAAAGGGGAGAACGGGTAGTGTTTACTTCAAAGTTATCATAGCCGTAGATTCTTGTGATCTCCTCGATGATATCGGCGTTCATGGTAACATCCTTTGTGATTCTCCATGAAGGAACGTCAACGGTATATTTGCCGTCAGCATATTCAGCCTTGAAGCCGAGACTTGTAAGTGTTTTCAGGATAGTATCGCTGTCTATATTTATGCCTGTGTATCTGTCAACAAAATTCTGGTCGAAGTTAAGAGTTACAGGCGGGAATTTTACGGGATATTCGTCCGTAAGGCTTGAAACCACCTTTACACCGCCGTCATATTTTTTGAGCAGATAGAGGAAACGTCCGATAGCCGGAACAGTCATCTCAGGGTCAAGGCTCTTTTCGTAGCGCATAGAAGCGTCAGTTCTGTGAGTGAGGCGGACTGTGGACTTTCTTACGGAAGCGGCATCGAAGTTTGCGGATTCAAGAGTCAGGGTAGTTGTATCGTCAACTATTTCGGAATCAAGACCGCCCATAATGCCTGCGATAGCAACGGGAGTGTTGTCGTTGCAGATCATAAGTGTATTTTCGTCAACATTTCTGTCAACGCCGTCAAGTGTACGGAAGGTAAACGGAGCGTCAAAACGCTTTATTCTTATCTTCTCGACTTTCCTTGCATCGAATGCGTGCATGGGCTGACCCATTTCAAGCATGAGGTAGTTTGTAAGGTCTGCAAGATAGTTTATAGCTCTCATACCGCAGTAGAAAAGTCTTATGCGGATATTTACAGGGCTGACGCTGCGGCTGATATTTTCAACTTTGATAGTGCTGTAGCGTTTACAGAGAGTATCTTCTATTTTCATGTCTACCTGAGGAAGATCAGCGTATACAGAAAGGTCGTCTGTTTCAAGGGCTTTCAGTTCACGTCCTGCAAGAGCCGCAAATTCTCTTGCGATACCGTAGTGACCCCAGAGGTCAGGACGGTTCGTAAGGCTCTTGTTGTCAACCTCAAAGATTATATCGTCAACGTCATATATTTTTTTGATATCCGTTCCGAGCGGTACATCATCGGTGATGTCCATAATGCCGGAATGATCGTCGCTGATGCCGATTTCGCTTTCGCTGCAGCACATACCAAAGGATGTGTAGCCTGCAAGGTCACGGGGAGTAATGGTTATTTCGCCGATCTTTGCGCCAAGCTGAGCAAAGGCTGTTTTCATGCCGACTCTTACATTCGGAGCGCCGCATACTACATCGGTAAGCTCGCCGCTGCCTGTATCAACTTTAAGAAGATGGAGCTTCTTTGATTTCGGGTGTTCCTCGACTGATTTTATCTCGGCAACAACTATTCCTGAGATATCGCTGCCCTTGAAGAATATATCGTTTTCGACCTCTGCTGTTGAAAGGGAAAACCTGTGTATAAGATCGAGCTTGTCAAGTCCGCTGAGGTCAACGAAGTCCTCGATCCAGTTCATTGATAAAAACATATTTCTGTTCCTCCCTTATTCGTCGTCGGTAAACTGTGACAGTGATTTAAGGCTGCCGCTGTTAAGATCTCTGATATCCTTTATTCCGTACTTCATCATAGCAAGTCTTGTAAGACCGAGACCGAAGGCAAAGCCTGTGTACTTATCGGGATCAATACCGCCTTCACGCAGAACGTTGGGGTGTATCATTCCGCAGGGGCAAAGCTCCAGCCAGCCGCTGTGCTTGCATGACGGGCATCCTGTGCCTCCGCAGATAAGGCAGCTTATATCAAGCTCAAATCCTGGTTCGACGAACGGGAAGAAGCCGGGACGAAGCCTTACTTTGATATCCTTGCGGAAAACTTCTGAAAGCATAGTTTTCATAAAATAGATAAGGTTGGAGATAGAGATATCCTTGTCTACCATCATGCCTTCCATCTGGAAGAAAGTGTTTTCGTGGCAGGCGTCAGTAGCCTCGTTACGGAAGCAGCGTCCGGGGAAGATGGCACGGATAGGAGTGCCGTTTTCGATAAGAGCCGGACCGTACTTTCTGAGGATAGCATTCTGAGCGGCAGATGTCTGGGTCTTGAGGAGCTGACCGTTTTCAAGATAATATGTGTCCTGCATATCTCTTGCGGGATGGTGCTTGGGGATATTGAGCGATTCAAAGCACTCATAGTCGGTTACGACTTCGGAATAGTCCTCAACGGTAAAGCCCATTGACTTGAATATAGTTTCGCACTGTCTCTGTACCAGTGTTATCGGGTGATATGAACCGCAGGAGCAGTTTGCCGGAGTGGAAATATCGAACTTCGGCATAGACTTTATTTCAAGCTCTGTCTGCTTCTTTTTCAGTTCGGCAGTTTTTTTGTCGATCTCGGCAGCGGCAAATTCCTTCAGTTTGTTGACATCTGCACCGAAAGCCTTTTTCTGTTCAACACCCAGATCCTTCATTCCTTTGAGAAGTGCGGTGATGCTTCCCTTTTTTCCGAGAAAGCCGACTCTGATGCCGTCAAGATCAATAAGATCTTTTGTTTTTGAAAGCTTTGCTTCAAATTCGGATTTCAGTTTTAAAATTCTCTCGTCCATAATAACCTCCATAATATTTAATGACCGGACCACAAAATAAAACGTCCCTGCGCAATAAACGCAGGGACGAAAAGTTCCGTGGTACCACCCTGATTTCCGTAAAAATACGGACACTCAACAGCGTATAACGGCGCCGCCCGTCACAGCTTACTGCTATTTCAGCCGTGCCACTCGGAAGTGAACTTCACTGTACTGATGTCAGCCGCTTCCAGCCAAAGGCGGCACTCTCTTTAAACATCCCGCACAGCTACTCTCTTCGTTATTGTGTTATAACATGTATCCTATTATAACACACTCCATACAAAAAAAGCAAGAGTTTCATAAACAAATGCGCCGGACACGGGAAAGCAGTGAATTTATCTTGTTCTGAATGAATACTCATCCTCTGTGACGGGGATAGTACTGCAATCCATTTTTTCTATAGAAATATATGTACCCCGCTGAATTGCTATGATGACGTTATCGATCTGCCTTTCCTCGCCCTGTATCTCCATTGATACTGAACCGTCATACTCGTTTTTTACCCATCCTGTACATCCGTATAGGTCGGCAGCATGTTTCGCACGGTATCGGAACCCGACACCCTGCACCCAACCGTAAAATCTTATCCTCTTTCTTATCACAGCATACACCGCCTTTTGTTTGTATAATAGCTTCCGCAAAGCTATAACAATTATAATATGACAGGACGTGTCTTTCCATTTGTTTTAAGATAATCTCTGATCTGCACATAAAAAACAGTGATTTTTTGTTGATAATGATATTGAGCTGATGCAAATGTTAATACGGAAACTTTTGGATATGCAAAAGTGACAAAATATATACTTCTTGCTTGAAATAGAGTAAAAAATATACTATAATTATTAACATAGACGGCGTGAATATATTCTTTTGATACATTTTAAAAGTGTATATTTCCGAACGGCACGTATATAACATTCAACGAAAGGAATGATCGTATGAGTACCAAAAAATCATCAAGACTATTGACGCTTCTGCTTACCGGCTCACTTGTTCTTACGGCTGCTATTGCTTCCGGCAGCACTGTATATGCAGAAACAGCAGCAACCCAGCAAACTCGGCAGCTTGTGCCGGGTGAATCATCAGGCAGCATCAACTACAGTTTTTCCGGAACATCCAAGGATAAGGCGGGATATGCCGAAGGAACTATCACACTCAAAGCCGACAAAGCAGCAACCTACAAGCTCTACTGGTCGGATGATACCAAAGCTCTTGACGGGTTCTATCCCATTGATGAGCTGACACTGAAATCAGGCGAAAGCAAGTCTGTAAAAATGGGCTATCACACCGCTATACCTGCCGGAGCAACAAAGATCATCGCAACATCAGGTTCGCTCTTTGCGGCAGATGCCTATACCGTATATGACATTCCCGAATATAAGCGTCTCTCTGCCGCAAGCGGAAAGCTCCTTTATACGTTCAGCACGTTTTCGGATGTCCATATCGACAAGGGCAGTCTCTGGTATGTGAATGCGGAAACAAATCTGAAACAGGGTCTTGCATACAGCGTCAAGAACGATGCAGATTATATCGTGATCTCAGGCGACTGCGTAACTAACGATTCCGGTCCCGATAAGGAATGGAACGCCTACAACAAGATACTCAGCAAGAGCGACTTTGTAAATCCTATATGGGAATCCGACGGCAACCATGATATGCGTCAGGGAGTTTCAAGCGGACTCAAATCCTTTATGAAGGGCTCCGGAACCGACGGCTCAGACAGCGGAAAGCCGTATTTCTACAGGGTCGAAGAAACTACGGGCGACCTGTTCATCTTCATGGCTCTTGAGCTGAACAAATCTCCGAATCAGGCTGAGGAATTCTCAGATGAACAGATGGCATGGGCAGCAAAGCTTATTGAAGAAAACTATCAGGACTATAACATCTTCCTTATCCAGCATTCACCCATCAAGGGATACGGTGCAGGCGACAGGATGAGCAAGCCCTATTACAGCGGAATGCTCAATCAGGACCATAAATCCACACAAAAATTCAAAAAGCTTCTTCAGGATTATCCGAATGTCGTTTTCCTTTCCGGACACACACATGAAGATTTTGTAATGGATTACAACTACTTCGACGACGGCGGCAATGCAGCCCACATGATACATACACCTTCTCTTGCAGGTTCAACGATGCCGGATTCAAGCGATACAAAGCTTGAAAGGAACGGAGGAAAGGGCTTCCATTCACAGGCATATTTCACAGAGGTCTATCAGAATGAGATAGTTTTCTATGGAGTGAATATCCTGAAGGAACTCAGATATCCGAAATATACCTACATAATGGAAGGTTCACGCACATCCGAATCTCCGATAAGCCTTCCTGCACCGCCCCGTCCGCTTAAAAATAATATCGTTGATATTACAAGCGAGCTTTCCAAGGCTTCCTATGTCCTTTCGGAATACTATCTCTATGCTTCATACGACAGCTATCAGTACCTCAAAAATTATTATTATCAGTACAAGGATAAGACTACAGCCGATGAAAGCATTATTGATGAATTTGAGGACAGGATCGCCGCTCTCTCAAAATATACGGGCGATATCGGTTTCTATACGCTCTATAAGGATTATTATTTCGTCAACAATAATGACTGGAGCAATGTTTATCTCTATGCCTGGAGCGGTTCGACCTCAAATGCTTCGTGGCCGGGAGTAAAGCTCAGCAAAACAGGAACACTGGATAATAAGAATGTTTACAAAATATCCTTCAATACGGCAGGCGAATACAAAAACATCATCCTGAACAACGGAAGCAATTCAAAGCAGACAGTGGATATTTCACTTCCGGGCTGTAAGTACAACGGCTTTAAGCTCAACGGTACAGATAACGGAAAATATAAAGTGTCCAACTTCAAGTATGAAACAGGCACCGAAGAGGAAGAAGAGGAAGAAGACCCCAAGCCTGAAAACGACCGCTATGCCCTTCTTTATTATGTAAGCGGAGTTCATGGCTGGGACAAAACCGATACATTCCTTAAAAAGGACGGCAGCGTCTACAAACTGACCTATACCCAGACCAGCGAAAATAATTTCAGTTTCAGCCTGTATGACAAATCCGAAGGAAAATATTACAGCCTGACAGAAAGCCTGAAATTCACTTATGAAAAAGGTCTTGTAAAAGAGGCGGTTCTTTCAAAGCAAAGCTCAAGAGGCAAGAGCGTTACTGTCTATGGAATGAATAAGGATGTCGTTATAAATATCGAATACGATCCGTCATCCAAAAATCTGAAAGTTATCTGCGGTATGCAGGCTGCTGCGGCTCTCAGCAATACATCCGAAATTTCGGAGGAAACTCTGAAAATAGGAGGAACAGTTACCGTAAAGGCTTCATCGGAAGGCGGCAGCGGAGAATATACCTATGCCGTATCCTACAAAAAGGCTTCATCCGAAAACTGGACATTGGTACAGGATTTCAGCACGAATGATACCGTGACCATCAAACCCGCAAAGGCTCTCAGATATGACATTCTTGTTCAGACTAAGGACGAAAGCGGAAAGGTGGATGAAAAGATATTATCTGTAAATGTATTTGATGTATTGAAAAACACATCAACTGTTGCATCAGAGAATATCGGTTTCGGAGACACAGTTACTGTCAATGCAAGAGCTTCGGGCGGTCTCGGAGAATATACATACGCTGTATATTACAAAAAATCGACCTCCGACAAATGGACAAATATCCAGAAGTTCTCCGAAAATGCCTGTGTTGCCTTCAAGCCCGCTGCGGCGGTCTCCTATGACGTTATGGTCAAGGCGCAGGACGAAAGAGGCGTTATCGTCAAGAAGGTCATCACCGTCAATGTAACAAAGCCTGAGAATACTTCGGAACTCGTTTCGGATACCGTAAGCTTCGGAAGCACGATCGACATTAACTGCTCGGCATCAGGCGGCAGCGGAGTTTACGAGTATGCCGTTATATGCAAGAAGGCTTCTTCGGATAAATGGACAACAAAACAGAATTATTCCGAAAATGCATCGGTATCCTTCAAACCTGCCGTAAAGACAAAATATGATGTCTGCGTCAAAGCAAAGGACAGTCTCGGCAATATCTCAAAGAAATATTTTGAAGTAAAGGTCAAATGATCGCTGCTTGACTCATTAATTTTCAGGACACCTGCTGTTTTGTGACAGCAGTAAAAAGGGACTGACATCCGAGTGATGGATGTCAGTCCCGATTTTTGTTGAAGATCAATAGTTATGTCCGTGTTTTTCCGGCGTGTACCTCGTATTCCGTAACGTCAAGTATCGTTTCGCCGTCTATCTGCAGCGGGCAGGGACGGTCAAATGTAACATGGATATCGTGTCCTTTGAATATCTCGACCATTTTTTTGTGCTTTGTATGTTCGCCCTTGAAGATGGACGGAAAAGCGGTCAGTGCTTTGAGCTTGCTGCCTGTATGATAGACCATCACAGAGACGCTGCCGTCTTTTGAGTTTCTGTCCTGATCGGGTGCAGCCATCATGCCGCCGCCGTAATAGCGTCCTTTCATTGTCGGTGCGAGCCAAAGCTTTCTGTAGGCATGTTTGTTTCCGTCAACGGTGACAACGGCGTTTACCGGATGGAATTTTCCGAGTATACCCTTAATGGCGATGCCGGCATAGTTGATCTTTGTTTTTCCTGCGCTGCGCATTTCATCTCCGACCTGAGTGCAGTAGCCGTCGATGCCGAAGCCGACATTGTTCAGAAAAAGATATTCCTTTCCCTTGACCTTAACAACGGGCAGACCTTGAAGATATTCGGTTATGTTGACGGGCTTTCCGTCCTGCGGATGTTCTATGTCACGCAGAAAATCATTTCCGGTACCGCAGGCGTAATAATAGACCTGTTTTTTGAGAACGAGCGGACCGGCATCATTGATAAAGCGGTTGAGAGTTCCGTCGCCTCCGCAGATAACCAAAGCGTCGTTGTCCGACAGTGAGCCGAAAAACGTCTGATAGCTGCTGATACCGGTTATATCAACATAGCTGATCTCTTCCGGCAGCGAAAGCTCATCCAGACGGCGGGCTGATTTTTCTCCGTTTCCGCAGTCGGAGAATGGGTTATAGAGCGCAATGAATTTTGACATGGTACTACCTCTTTTCCTGTATTGTTTTTTATAGATTTTCTTCCATATATTTTCTCACTTCATCGCTGATCTCACTTGTTTTTGATTTTTGGAGATGTTCAGGCGAAATGACCTTCAGGATATCAATATGGACAACAGTCTTTCTGAACGGCCTGTTTTTATGTATCTTTTCCGTACCGGCAATGGTCATCACCACAACAGGCACCTGAGCCTTTTGTGCGATCTTGAAAACTCCCGCATGAAAAGGCAGCAGAACGCATTTTTTGCTGCGCATTCCCTCAGGATAAACACCGACAGAGACCTCATCGTTCCTTATCAGTTCGGCGGCATGGTTTATGGTTTTTGCGGCATTTCTGGGATTCTCCCTGTCTATTGCCATAAAACAGCACCGGCGTATCATCCTGCCGAAAAACGGTATCCTGAAATTTGCCTCCTTTGAGATAAATGCGATATCCTGCTTTCTGAAAACGTACCACGTCAGTATGGGGTCAAAATTTGAGCGGTGGTTTGAAACGAGCAGGAACCTGCCGTCAGGGATATTTTCTTTTCCCGTAACGTCAAGCTTTATGCGGAGAATCACCCTCATTATTCCGGTGGAGCTGTTGAGCAGCCACCTGAAAAACCGGCTGTTTTTTGTATACTCCTTTTTTGTGCTTATAAACAAAGGACATATCAGGAGCATCAGGATATATACGGCAGGGATGCAAAGTATCCCTAAGATAATGCACCAGAAGATCATCATTTTTTTACCTCCCAAAAAGCTTTTCTTTGATAATTATACCACAACAGCATATAAAAAGTACATACCGATAATTAAATATGCAGGATATTCAATTTTTATTTTGCTGTTGAATTACAGATCTTGTTGTTGTATAATAAAGCGTAAAGAGCTTGCAGACGGAGGGAAAGTATGATCGGTATTTACAGGATAGCTGAAAAGAATATCAGGATAGATTCTGTTTTTCAGAAGGTGCATGATTACTGCATCGACTACAGGACTGACGGAGAGCCTGATTTTACCGTAACGACTGTGCAGGACGATATTGAGCTTGAAAGAACACGCTCAAAAAAGTCAGGGACGGAAACTTATTATCCCGATGATTATATCGAGGAGCTTGCGGTGTACCGTAAAATAGCCGAAAAAATGCCGGAGTATGACACGTTTCTTTTTCACGGGTCGGCGGTGGCAGTTGATGATGAGTGCTATCTTTTCACAGCAAAAAGCGGTACAGGAAAATCTACCCACACACGCCTTTGGAGGAAGCTTTTAGGAGACCGTGCGGTGATGGTCAACGATGACAAGCCCCTGATAAAGATGACGGATAAAGGAGCGGTAGTTTTCGGAACACCATACAACGGCAAGCACAGACTCGGCAAAAATATTTCAGTTCCGCTGCGGGCAGTATGTATCCTTGAGAGATCGCACGAAAACCGCATTTGCAGGATAACAAAAAAAGAAGCCTATACGATGCTCATACAGCAGACCTATCGTCCCGAGGACGGCGCAGCGCTTGCAAAAACGCTGATGCTCATTGACAGACTGGCTGACAGTGCCGAATTGTGGCGGTTGGGCTGCAATATGGACATTTCTGCGGCTGAGTTATCATACAACACCATGAAAGGATGAACGCTATGAAGCTTAACAAAAATTTTCTCGTCCATAAGACCGGTAATGAAACTATCGTTGTGCCGACAGGCAAAGCGAATTTTTCTGGAGTCATAAGAGGCAACGAAACACTGGGAACGATACTCGACCTTCTCAAAAAGGATACGACAGAAGAGAATATCATCGCCGCAATGCGCAGGGAATATGATGCTCCGGAAGGCGCTATAGAAGATGACGTAAGGTCCACAATAAACCGCCTGAAAGAGATCGGTGCTATTGATGGATAAGATGAATTACGAGGAATATCTCGAAAAAAACGGCAGTCTGACATATACGAATGTCGGAGTGAGTATGATGCCGCTCCTGCGTCAGGGAAAAGATATGTTTATCGTAAAGAAAAAGACAGAGCGGTGCAGGGTGGGGGATGTAGTTCTCTACAAAAGACCGCCCGACAAATATGTACTGCACAGGGTAATAGAGGTCAGACCTGACAGCTATGTTATTCTTGGAGACAACTGCATAAACAAGGAATACGGCATCAGGGACGAGGATATCATCGCCGTTATGACGGGATATATCCGCAGCGGCAAGGAACATTCCGTTTCTGAAAGGGGATATCGTTTTTATTCCTTTGTCCGGCTGCATACCATACCTGTCAGGACGGGCTGCAAAAAGCTGAAGCTCAGGGCAAAAAAGCTTGTTAAAAAAGCCCTGAAAAAGTAAACGGTAAAAAAAACACCGGCTGCGGAGCATATCCGGAGCCGGTGTTTTTTGTGTACGGTAAATTCAGTTTTTGTCGAATCTGAAAAGTATGCCGCTGTATGCGGGAAGGTCGATATTAAGGACGTTTCCGTTCTGACGGAAAAGATCATTTCTGCCGAAGGATGCCTCGTCGCTGTTGAGGATTATCTGGAAGTTTCTGCCCTCTATATCGAGCGAATAGTTCTGCTGTTCGTTTTTGAAGTTGAATACAGCAAGGAGATTCTGGTTTCCGGAACGTCTTATGATGGCATATATCAGACGCTGCTCCTGATGACAGTCAGCCCATTCAAAGCCGTTCTGTGAATAGTCCTCTTCAAAAAGAGCGGGTTCTGAAAGATAGACATGGTTGAGAGCCTTGATGTATTCGTGGAAACTCCTGTGGAGAGGGTCGTTGTAGAGGTAAACATCGGGCTGACGTCTTTCGTCCCACTCACGGAGCTGACCTATCTCATTTGCCATGAAGTTGAGCTTCTTTCCGGGATGAACGTACATATAAAGGTACATAGCCCTTGCCTGACGCAATTTTTCTTCGGGAGTGCCGTACATTTTATTGACGATAGTTCCCTTTCCGTGAACGACCTCGTCATGTGAAAGCGGGAGCATATAATGCTCGTCCCAGAAATACATCATGGAGAAGGTCAGTTTGTGATAATATTCGGAACGCTTTTCGGGCGGATTGCTGAAGAAGAACAGGGTGTCGTTCATCCAGCCGAGATCCCATTTGAAGTCGAATCCCAGACCGCCTTCATTGCAGCTTTTTGTGATGCCCTTAAAGCTTGTGCTGTCCTCCGCAAAGAGAAGCGCATCGTTGTTCATTTCTTTAAGGCTGCGGTTCATGGTCCTGACGAATTCAACGGCATTTGCGTTAACGCCTCTGTGCCAGTCGCCCTGCCAGTAGATGATGTTGCTGATGGCGTCCATCCTCAGACCGTCAAAGTGGAATTCCTTGAGCCAGTAGTTTGCGGATGACTGGAGGAAGCTTCTTACCTCACCTCGTGAGTGCATGAAGTTGCAACTGCCCCATTCGCTTTTGCCGACATCGTTGTTGGGATATTCATAAAGCGGACAGCCGTCATAATTTGCGAGGGCATAGGCATCTATCGCAAAGTGTACGGGAACGAAGTCGAGTATTACACCGATATTGTTGTGGTGGAGCAGGTCTATGAGTTTTTTGAGCTGAGTCGGGTTGCCGTAGCGGCTTGTCGGAGCAAAATAGCCTGTTGTCTGATATCCCCAGCTGTTGTCGCATGGATGTTCGCAAAGAGGAAGAAACTCAACATAGTTATATCCGCAGTCTCTGAGATAGGGGATAAGGCATTGTGCAAGCTCCTCGTAATTGTACCATGAATCGGGAAGGTCGTCGTTAGGCTTTCTGAATGAGCCGGCGTGTATTTCAAAGATATTGATAGGGTTCTTGTCCATGCGTCCTCTTTTTTCGGAACGTTTTCTGAACCATGCGCTGTCGCCCCAGTTGTAGGAATCCATATCCCAGAGTATGGACTTATGGTTCGGACGAAGCTCCATAAAGTTGCCGTATGGGTCGCAGTGGTCGGTGCAGCCCCTGTTTGAATATATCCTGTATTCGTATGTGCTGCCGAAATTCGCATCCGGAACAGTGACTTCATAAAATTGACCGTTGTATACTTTGTTCATCGGGATCACTCTGTCATTGAGAATAAGCTCGACTCTGTGAGCCTGAGGCGCAAATGTACGAAAGACAATACCTCCATCTGTCTTATGAGCGCCGAGATATTTGTAAGCGTCAAATATTTTGCCGGTGTAGAATCCATAAAAATCCATAATGTCATCCTCCTGAAATTTTGACTTGACTATAGTAATAAACCTTACTATAATAAATATAGCAGTTAAGTCCCGGATTTTCAATTTACATTTATAGCCAATAGTCTATTTTTAGACGATTACAAAAAAATGACAAGGAGAATCAGCTATGGACACAAAAGAAGCAAAATCAAAACGCATCATCACCAATGCTTTTCTGGAAATACGTTCCAGAAAGCCGCTCGAACGCATCACCGTCCGTGAGATATGTGAAGCTGCCGATCTCAGCAAGGCAACATTCTATCTTCACTTCCGTGATATCTATGATCTCTCGGACACACTCCAGCAGAACACCATCGTTGATATCCTCAACCATGTTGAGGACCCTGCCGACATGATCTACAATCCCAGAAAATCCAGCAAGGAAATGATCGACGGCTTTTATGCCAACCGTCCTGTCATCAATATCCTGTTTTCAGGCTCACAGTTTTCAAAGCTGCCGGAAAAGATCGAGACTGAGATCAAGGAGATACTTTTTGAAAAATTCCCCGGTCTGAAGGATGACGTTTATGCAAATATCCGCATCACCTATCAGCTTATGGGTGCGTTCTATGCCTTCTACAAGTACGAAAACGAATTCGGCTTTGACAACGTTTTCAAGTCAGTAGACAAGATCACCGGCTTTTTTGAACTGCCGGATGATTTCGACATCTCAGCATACAGTAAATAAATGTACAGTTATATCTGCACTTTATCATATCATTTTAATCTTAAAAATCGAAAGGAAAGACCATTATGCCAAGAAAGATAAAGAAAAAACCGGAAGTAAAGGAAAGCAAACAGGGATTGATTATCATGTCGGTGACCGGCGGTATACTTGCAGTGATATTCATTATCCTGCTTATACTCGGCATCAGCCAGTGTACCAGTTCATCAGACGATGACAGCGAAACATCAAAAATTGAACAGCCGTCTGCTGCCGAGATATCAACGGCACCGGAAGAAAGCTCATCTCAGACTCAGGTATCTCAGGAAAGCTCCTCACAGGCTGTTGAGATACCCGACTTCCTCAAGGATGTTGTTATCGACGAGACAAAGGACTATTATGCAGATATCGACATCAAGGACTACGGAAAAATATCTGTAAAGTTAGACTATAATGCCGCACCGATAACGGCAAGAAACTTTATCTATCTTACAGAGTCGGGCTTCTATAACGGACTTACATTCCATAGAATAATGCAGGGCTTTATGATGCAGGGCGGCGACCCGAACCACAACGGTACAGGCGGTCCGGAGCATACCATCTACGGAGAGTTCTCGGAAAACGGCTTCAATAACCCGCTGTCACACACAAAGGGCGCTATCTCTATGGGAAGAACAGCATACGATATGAACAGTGCAGGCTCACAGTTCTTTATCTGTGACACGGACGAAAAAGCAGGAGTGCTTGACGGCAGATATGCCTGCTTCGGCTATGTAACAAGCGGAATAGAGATCGTTGAAAAGATAACCGCTGATGCAAAGCCAACCGACAACAACGGTACGATCCCCTATGAACAGCAGCCTGTCATCACTTCTCTGACTATCCGTACCGAACCGAAAGCATAAAAACAGTATGGGAGGCAAACATTGTGACAGTAATGTTGATAATGCTTGCTGTGGCTCTTGCCGTCAGCAGTATCGGATTTAAAAAATATGTATGGTTTATCTCCATAGGATACGGCTTTTCAGTGACGGCAATCGCAGCAGCGTGTATCATTATCTATGCACGTACAATGACTCTTGCGGAGATACTCACGGCAGTGCTTTTGGCAGTCTACGGCGCAAGGCTCGGAGGATATCTGATGTTCAGGGAGCTGAAAGCAAAAAGCTATAACGAGAAGATGAAAAAAGAGATAAAATCCGGCAAGGGCATGAATATCGGAGTGAAGTGTGCTATATGGGTAACTGCGGCACTGCTTTATGTCTGCCAGACAAGTCCGGTCGTATTCAGGGCTATGAACGGTACGGGCACAGACGTTGTTTTTATTGTCGGAAGCTCCATCAGTGCATTGGGACTTATTGTCGAGACGATAGCTGACTATCAGAAATCCGCCGCAAAGAAAAAGAATCCCAAGCGCTTTGTAGACACCGGTCTATACCGGATAGTGAGGTGTCCGAACTATTTCGGAGAGATACTTCTCTGGACAGGTATTTTTGTCGGAGGCACGACTGCCTGCTGTACCGTATGGCAGTGGATAATTGCCGTGCTGGGATATCTCGGGATAATATATGTCATGTTCAGCGGTGCCCGCCGCCTTGAGGAGCGCCAGAACCGCACCTACGGCGATGACCCTGAGTATCAGAAATACTACAAAAAGACACCGATAATGATACCGCTCATACCGCTCTACAGTGTTGTAAAGCATAAGTGGCTTGTCGGCTGACATGAGTAAAGAAGGACTGTTACGTGAGGTGCAGTCCTTTTTTGCTGTTGACGAATATTACCGGGTGAAGTATAATAGTGACACAAAATTCTGAAAGAAGGAAATATTATGGTCAAATGTAGGCAATGCGGAAACGACTTTGATGAACGGTACGGTATCTGCCCGAAGTGCGGGTGGGTCTATGTTCCTGAGGTTAATCAATACCGTGCAGAGATGCCTGCCGCAAAGAAAAATTCCAAAGCGAAGCTGTTTGTTATCATCGGAATTATTGCGGCGGTAGTTATTGTAGGTATAATAGTCGGGATAATTGTTGCCGCATCAAACAGCGGCGGCAAGTCCAATAAGGGCGGTTCAGATATTTTTTCGTCTTTGAAAAGCAATACGGAGGAATCCAGCAGAGAGGAATCGAGCAGGGAAGAACCAAGCAAAGAGGAATCTGTTTCCGCTGATATCGTTGACAGCGGTACTTGCGGCGATAACGTAACATGGGAGCTTGATGAAAACGGTCTTCTTGTCATCAGCGGAAGAGGGGATATGAAGGATTATTCATATACGAATGACGCTCCTTGGAGCAATAAAATCCGCAGCATAAAAACCGTTGTCATCCAGGAAGGCGTGACGAGTATCGGGGATATCTCATTCAGCGGCTGCGAGAGAATGACAAGCATAACTATTCCGGACAGCGTGACAGGCATCGGGTATGGTGTGTTCTACAAGTGCAGCAGTCTTGAAGAAATAACGATACCTGACGGAGTTGAGAGCATTGGAAAATCTTCATTCTCCGGCTGCACGAGTCTCAAAAGTATAAATATTCCGGACGGCGTTACAAGCATTGGAGATGAAGCTTTCCGTGACTGCAGGAGTCTTACAGACATAACGCTCCCTGACAGTGTGACTAAAATCGGAAGCAGCGCATTCAGCGGCTGCACAGATCTTGCAAGCATAAATATCCCGGACGGCGTGACAGAAATTGAAAGCAGTTTGTTCAACGGCTGCGGCAGTCTTACGGGCATAAATATTCCGGACGGAGTTACCAAAGTCGGAGGCAGTGCGTTCAGCGGCTGCAAGAGCCTTAAAGGTGTTATAAATATTCCCGACGGCGCAGCAGAGATCGGGGAATATGCGTTCAAAGACTGCGGGAACATTACAAGCGTGACCATCCCATACAGTGTTGCAAAAATGGGAGCTGACGTGTTCGGCGGCTGGACATCCTCACAGACTATCTTCGTAAAAGGCAGAAGCGGATCAGCCACACGCTGGAATGTTATGTGGAACAGAAAATGCGGCGCAAAAGTAGTATGGAACGCCTGACAGCCAAATAAAACAAAATATGAAAAAAGCTCCGGAAACTTAAATCTCCGGAGTTTTTTTACTTGTTCATAATATCAAGCAGATGCTGATAACTGTCAACTTTCTCGTATGCTACTTCTGTGCCTGATAATTATGATGTATTCAATGGTGACACTTGGAAAGGGCAGTGATTTCAAATACTTTTGAAATATTTCAGTTTTTTGTTCCTGAAAAGGTTCAGCAGAGTAATAAAAACCACATTTCTTACATTCAAGCTTTGGGACGTTTTTAAGAATGATTTCTTTATCTCCGCATTTGCCTATGACCGTTTCCGAAAGATGCGGTATTTTAATAGAGAATGCCGGGCTTTCCGTCACGAATAGCTTTTGGCTGTTCGATTTTCAGTCCTTCTAAAAGCCAGCGTGTCTGCTGGACTTGTTCAGACTATTTAAGATTTTCTCATTTAGTCTGAATATCTACTTGGAGTTTATTATACTTTTTCGGAATTTGGAGAGAAAGACGATGGGGGTTTGATGCTTACGTTACAACAAAATATCGTACAGACAGAAAAAAGCTCCCCGTTTTATCGGAGAGCTTTTTTTGCAAAATAAATATTATTAAAAGGAGTAAAAAACTGACTTGTTATCCTGTTAAAGCAAATATGTAAAGAATTTTTTAGCGGCGAGGTTGTACCAATATACAGCCACTGCAAGTTCCTTGTCCGTCTGTGACATTGAGCTTGATAAAAGAACAGTCTTTGAGTAGTCAAGAACGGTATACTTCATGGTCTTTTCGCCTATGGTGAGTACAACAGGCTGATCCAGCATATCTGCGGGAATGTCAGTAAATTCAAAATAGATAAGTAAGTCTTTGTCGTTGGCTTCAGCCGTTTTCGGCTCAAGCTTCCATTCATAGTCAAATGTGACGCTGTCATTGACGGCATCGAACTTTGTATAGTTTGTGACCTTGAAGTAATGTCTGACGGATGTTTCCGAGAGATATACAACAGTAGTGCCGTAGTATTTCAGTCCGTACTGTGAAAGATCGATCTTCTTGAAATCGTCCTTGTCTGAGGGGATATCCTTTGCATCGACATACTGCATTGTGTAGTCAATGCCGTAATTTGCAAGGTTGTCAGTGTTGACGCTGAACTTGATCTGAGCCTTTGCACCGTAGTCGAGCATTGTCTTGACAAGTTCCGCAAGGTTTTCGTAGGACTGATATCCTGTTTCGTCGTAGCTGTTCATATAATCTTCGGAGAGAATAACGTCTGCATATTCTTTTACGGAATAAACGTCAGTTTGTTCAATTTCACCATCGTTTATGCTGATGACTGCGGTAATATCACAGGTCATTTCCGAAGCCGCAACATAGCAGGTCGCTTTGTAGAATCCTGTATTGTTGTCAAGCTCAAGTTCAGCATATTCAGGATCGTTTTCATTCCACGTAAATGAAACCGCTGCGTTATCGGCTTCTTTTTCGGTGAGAGCAAAATAGAAGTTTACGCCGATATTGCCGTCGAGAGTGAGTGAGTGGCCTGCAATAATGTCAGCATGTTCTTCTATAGGAACATAATAAACTATGTCTCCGTCATCTTCCATATATTCCTTGATATCATCTAAAGAATAAGAATCATCAGAACGCAAATCATAGTCATCGTCTATATAGAAGTATTTCAGATCATCACTGTCGTTTGTTTTATACAATACCCATAAATAATTTTCATCGATATTTGCTTCTTGAAGTTCCGCTTTGAGGGCATCTAAATGAGCATTTACCCATGCTTCAGCTTCCTCAGCCGTACAATTGCCTATGTTGTCAAGCTCGTCTGCGCTTTGAGCTTTGACAAAGAGTTCTGTGGTTGTTGTTTAGGGATCTGCGCTTACCGCAAGCGGCATAGCAATAAAAATACCGAAAACCAACATGACCGACAATATGATACTTATCGGCCTGTTTGCTTTTTTTATCATAAAATTTCATCCTTTTATTATTTGAAAAAAATATATAAATATTGTCCAGCTGAATGTTCGCTGACCATATACCGTGAGGTATCGAACATTTTCTCAGATAGGACAAATATTTATCAGTAATAAAGGTGTTTCTCTAATGCAGTACAATTATTGGTATTATTATATTACACTTTCCGGAAATATTCAATATTTTTCTGGCATATATTGACTTTTAAATCCCATTCATAGTACGAAAAAGATATTTCTTATGGCGGGGCGCAGTATCTGAACTCCTGCAAAAACAAAGCGGCCGCACGGAACGGCTATGCGAATCGTCCCGTGCGGTCACTCACTGCAAACAGAGTATGAAAAAGATATTTTTTGTCAACCACTGTTGGCTTCGAACTCGTGCAATTATATTCCGCTTTGGCGGCTTGCCGGCAAGGCTTACCATTATTTTTAATTTTTCAGTCTTAGAGCCTGTTCAGTATCTTCT
>DBWG01000067.1:0-1156 GCA_002308635.1 Ruminococcaceae bacterium UBA1244
AATGACCGGAGACGGAGTAAACGATGTTCTTGCTCTCAAGGAAGCGGACTGCAGCATTGCTATGGCTGCGGGAAGCGATGCTGCAAGAAACGTTGCTCAGCTCGTTTTGCTTGATTCAAACTTTGCTTCAATGCCCAAGGTAGTTGCAGAGGGAAGACGTACCATAAATAATATCCAGCGCTCTTCCACACTGTTTATAGTCAAAACTATATTTTCAACGATACTTGCGTTGTTTTTCCTGCTTGTTACTGCGCCGTATCCCTTCCAGCCGATACAGCTCACACTTGTAAATGCCTGCACTATCGGTATACCTTCACTTATCCTTGCGCTCCAGCCCAACAAAGAAAGGGTCAAGGGTGTGTTCATACTGAATATTCTTGAAAGATCCATTCCTGCGGGACTGACGACGGTGCTGATAGTAATACTGTGTATTTTTGCAAAGATGATATTCGGTCTTACTGTGAGCGAGTATTCCACACTTGCGGTATGTCTTACGGCAATTACGGCATTTATGATACTGTTCCATATATCCATGCCCTTCGATAAAATAAGAATAGCATTGTTTGTTTCTATGCTGACACTTATGGTGATAGGCGTTACCTGCAGCAGGGATATAGTGCTGTTCGGACTGCATTTTGATCTGTTTGACTTTGCTTATCTCACTCCCAAAATGCTTATCATACTCGGCGTAATGACTTTGATCGCTTTAGGAATATTTATCGTCCTGACTATACCGATGAAAAATATCTTTGAAAAATTCAACAAGAGATTTGAGGGACGCGCATTCCGTCCGAAAAATACCTGATATGTCATATTTTATCCCCTTCGTAAATATCATATCCTGTAGGAATATGATTTCGGAGGGGATATTTTATGGAATGCTGCCGTGTTACGGATCTTCGTCACAAAGAGGTGATAAACAGTACAANNGGCCTGCCGTATCGGATATGTCGACGATGTAGAAGTAAATACCGAAAACGCAAGGGTCGTTTCTATCGTCATCTTTGGCAGACAAAAATTTTTCGGGTTCTTCGGCAGGGGCGACGATATCATAATAAAATGGGAGAACATTCAGCTTATCGGCGAGGATACTATCCTTGTCAGCCACTGTCCCTACAGCTTTAACAAACATAAAAAGAACAAACTTGCATTTTTT
>DBWG01000067.1:1168-1306 GCA_002308635.1 Ruminococcaceae bacterium UBA1244
CGTTTTTCCATTAAAAAAAGCTTGCAATTTTGAAAATATTGTGGTATAATTTCTTTCGCAAATCGCACGCCGGATAATTCTTAGGTTCGCAGTCTTTTGCGTTAATCACGGAACCGGCGGAGGAAAAAACCTAAGGAG
>DBWG01000067.1:1378-29773 GCA_002308635.1 Ruminococcaceae bacterium UBA1244
AGATGGAACCCTAAAATGGCTCCCTACATCTTCACAGAAAGAAACGGCATCTACATTATCGACCTTCAGAAGACAGTAAAGAAGCTCGAAGAGGCTTACAGCTTCGTTCGTGAGATCTCTTCAGAGGGCAAGTCCGTTCTCTTTGTCGGCACCAAAAAGCAGGCTCAGGATTCCGTAAAGGAAGAGGCTCTCCGTGCAGGCGCTTACTATGTAAACGCAAGATGGCTTGGCGGTATGCTCACAAACTTTACGACTATCCGCCGCAGGATCGAAAGACTCAGACAGCTCCGTACAATGGAGTCTGACGGTACATTTGATCTTCTTCCCAAGAAGGAAGTTATCAAGCTCAACCTCGAGATCGAAAAGCTTGAGAAGTTCCTCGGCGGTATCAAGGATATGAAGGAGATCCCCGGCGCACTCTTTATCGTTGACCCGAGAAAGGAAAGAATCGCTGTTGCAGAAGCAAAGAAGCTCGGTATCCCGATCGTTGCTATCGTAGATACAAACTGCGATCCTGATGAGATCGACTACGTTATTCCCGGAAACGATGACGCTATCCGTGCAGTAAAGCTTATTTCAGGCGCAATTGCAAGTGCTATCATCGAAGGCAATGAGGGCAAGATGGGCGCAGCTGCTGCAGAAGAGACTGAGGCAGAGGCTGAAGCTGAGACTGAGGAATAATATCGACTATAAAAGAATACCCGCAGTGCTTGCGGGTATTTTTTAAAGAAAAACAATATATAATAGTTTACGGAGGTAATTATCATGGCTTTTACAGCACAGGATGTTAAGACATTGAGAGAGAGAACAGGCTGCGGTATGATGGACTGCAAAAAGGCTCTTTCACAGACAGACGGCGATATGGAAAAGGCTATCGACGTTCTCAGAGAGCAGGGTCTTGCTAAGGCAGCTAAGAAGGCTTCAAGAATCGCTGCAGAAGGCGTTGCATTCGCTATCACAAACGATGACTGCACAGCAGGCGTAGCTCTTGAGGTAAACGCTGAGACAGACTTCGTTGCAAAGAACGCTGATTTCCAGGGCTTTGTAAAGACAGTTGCAGAAACAGTTATGGCTGAGAAGCCCGCTGACGTTGCAGGATCTCCTTACAAAGAAGGCAGTCGGCACAGAAATGACAGTTGCAGAGCTTCTTCAGGAGAAGATCCAGACTATCGGTGAGAACATCATCATACGTCGTTTTGAGCGTTATGAGGGCACTGTTGCTACTTATATCCATGCAGGCGGCAAGATCGCAGTTATGGTCAAATTCGACACAGACGTAGAGATCGGTGACGCTTTCCAGACATACGCAAAGGACGTTGCTATGCAGATCGCTGCTCTTAATACACAGTATCTTGACGAAGCTTCTGTACCCGCAGAGGTTGTTGAGCATGAAAAAGAGATCATGATCGCTCAGATGAAGCAGGATCCCAAGATGGCAAACAAGCCCGATCAGGTTCTTGCAAAGATCGTTGACGGTAAAGTGGGTAAGTACTATAAAGAGAACTGCCTTGTAGATCAGGAGTTCGTAAAGGATAACTCCAAGACAATCGGTTCTTATACAAAAGAAACTGCAAAGGCTCTCGGCGGAAAGATCGAGATCCTCGGCTTTGTACGCTTTGAAAAGGGCGAGGGCCTTGAAAAGCGTTCAGACGACTTTGCAGCTGAAGTTGCAAGCATGGTAAAATAATTTTCTTACTCAATATTCAAGGGACTGCAAATTGTTTTGCAGTCCCTTTTTGTGTTTGGATATTATTCGGTTTGTTTTTTCGTCTTTTTATAACTGCTCCATGATCTGTTTTTTACATTCATCCATTTTTTTAGTGTTGAATATAGAAAAATCTAATCTGCTGCCCTCATCTCCCATAATATTGTGTATCAGAGAGAGTAAACCTTCAATATGCTGTTTTTTTAGCTCTAAAAATTCGGCGTGACGCTGTAAAGCTTTTTGCTTGTCCCGACTTGCGTCATTTAGTATTGCTATTATGTCCTTTAGAGGCATTTCCAGTTCACGAAATAAAAGTATCTCCTGCAGACGTAAAAGTGCATCCTTGTCATAAAGCCGTTCGCCTGTATCCGTGCGCTCCTGAGAACGTATCAGTCCGATCTTGTCATAATACTGTAAAGTCATAATGTTTACACCTGTCAGCTCGCTGACCTGTTTTAATGTCATCATATTTTTTACCTCCTTGCGATACTATTATAAACCATTATGTAAGGTATGAGTCAATACATTTTTTGAAATTTTTTCATTTTTACTTAAAACCGCATTTTCTGCAAACCATCCGGTTTTGTGCATTATTCATAAAAAGTATAATTGACCGATTCGCTATTGAAATATGCCATATTTTGTGGTAGGATATATAGAGGCTGCGGAAAATATACAATATATCTGTAAGTGTCATGCTTTTGTATCTGAAAAATGGTAATAATGATAAAAGATAAATGTCAAATTAATCTTTACTTTATCTGCCGGATATAGTAAAATATATAAAAATAATAAAAACAACAGGAGCGTGTGAGTATTATGACCCCCAAATACAAAAGAGTACTGCTAAAACTCAGCGGAGAATCTCTTGCTGGTACAGAAAAACATGGAATAGATTTTGATACTGTGCTGAGCTTTTGCAAGCCGATAAAAAAGCTTAATGAAATGGGTGTTGAGGTTGCAATAGTGGTAGGCGGCGGAAACTTCTGGAGAGGACGTTCCAGCGGAAAAATGGACAGGACGAGAGCTGACCATATGGGTATGCTTGCCACAGTTATCAATGCTCTCGGTGTGTGCGATGCTCTTGAACAGCTTGACCTTGAAGTCAGGGTGCAGACAGCTATCTCAATGCAGCAGGTAGCTGAGCCGTACATCAGAAACAGAGCCATACGCCACCTCGAAAAGGGCAGGATCCTTGTTTTTGGCTGCGGTACTGGAAACCCGTTCTTCTCTACTGATACTGCCGCAGCACTCAGAGCTGCTGAGATCGAGGCTGATATCATCCTCAAAGCAACTATGGTAGACGGCGTTTATGACAGCGACCCGAAGACCAACCCCGATGCAAAAAAATATGACAGGATATCTTTCCAGGAAGTCCTCAGCAAGGATCTTAAGGTCATGGACAGCACAGCCGCTGCTATCTGTAAGGACAATGGTCTTCCGATCATGGTCTTCAGCCTTGAAAATCCCGACAATATTGTTGCTGCAGTGTGCGGCGAGAATGTCGGAACGATCGTTGACTAATAATTATCCGGACTCTGCGATACGGCACAGACTATATTTTGCCGTATCGTTATTATAAACCTCATAATAAAAATTCAAGACAAATGGAGGAATACAAAATGAACACCGTTATCAAGAGTACAGACGACAAGATGACAAAATCCGTACAGCATCTCGAAACAGAGTTTTCTGAGATCCGCGCAGGACGTGCAAACCCTGCGGTACTCGATAAGATCAGAGTAGACTACTATGGCGCTCCAACAGCCATCAATCAGCTTGCCGCTGTTTCTGTAACAGAGGCGAGAACCCTCGTTATCCAGCCTTGGGATGCGTCTGTGCTCCGCAAGATCGAAAAGGCTATCCAGACTTCTGATATCGGCATAAATCCTCAGAATGACGGCAAAATAATCAGAATGATCTTCCCGCCGCTCACTGAGGACAGACGTAAGGAGATCGTTAAGGATATAGCAAAAATGGGCGAGGATACTAAGGTCGCAGTTCGTTCCATCAGAAGAGAAGCAATGGAAAAACTGAAGTCCATGAAGAAAAAGAGCGAGATCACAGAAGACGATCAGAAAAACGGTGAAAAGAAGATCCAGGATCTTACCGACAAGCATATCAAGAATATTGACAGTCTTACCGAGAAGAAGCAGAAGCAGATCATGGAAATCTGAGTATTCATGTGTTTCAGACTGTTCAGCCAAAAACGAATATCTCGGCGGAGCGTTTTCCGCCGAGATGTGTTTTTATATTGATGAGGTGAAAAAATGAAAGAAAATGCTTCGTCACTTGTAATTCCGGCTCATGTCGGGATAATCATGGATGGAAACGGCAGATGGGCGAAAAAAAGAGGACTGCCGCGTTCTGTCGGTCATACTTACGGTGCAAAAACATTTAAAAATATAACCCGCTATATCAGCAAGTGCGGTGTAAAGTACCTTACCTTGTATGCTTTTTCTACCGAAAACTGGAAGCGTCCTTTTGAGGAAGTCAATGCTCTTATGAAGATATTCAGACAGTATCTTATTGACTCGCTCACAGATTTTCGTGATGACGACATAAAAGTCAATTTCATCGGTGACCGCTCGGCATTTGCGGAAGATATCATAAAGCTTATCAATGATACAGAAGAGATCGCAAAGGACAGAAAGGGTATGCAGCTGAATATAGCAATGAACTACGGCGGCCGTGATGAACTGATCCATGCTGTAAGAGAGATTGCCCGTGATGTCGTTGATGGCGCCGTCAATATTTCCGATATCAGTGAACAGACTATCGCTGACAAGCTCTATACCTCTGGTCAGCCTGACCCCGATCTTATCATCCGGACCGGCGGAGAACACCGTCTCAGCAACTTTATGCTCTTCCAGGCAGCATATTCGGAATTTTATTCCACCGATACCCTCTGGCCGGATTTTAAGGCCGAAGACTTTGATGAGGCTTTGAGAGTGTTCAATCAGAGAAACAGGAGATTTGGTGGTGTATAAATGGCTAAACGGTTTCTTGTCGCTGCTGTCGGCGTACCGCTGATATTTGCAGTAGTTTTTTTAGGAGCAGATTTTCCGGTCCTTTTTGATATTGCCGTATCAATAATATGTGTTGTGTCTGTTTTTGAGTTTACGGGTGCTGTCAAGTCGATCAAGCTTTACCAGCTAAGCATCCCGTCTTTACTTTTTGCGGCTGCATATCCGATACTGCTGACTTACGGTCATGCTCTCGTTACCTGTTTTGTCTATTCTGGAATAATGCTATCTATGATCGTGTTCTTTCATAAGAAGATAACCTACAAAGAACTTGCATATACTTACTCTATGACGATCATAATTACCGTTGCACTGTCAACGATAGTGATGATCAAGAATATGTATCCCGATTATGCGCCATTCTATTTTCTTATCGCACTTGGTCTGCCGTGGATGGCTGATATAGGTGCATTCTTTGCCGGCACTTTTTTCGGCAGACACAAACTTTGCCCTGAGATCAGCCCGAAAAAGACAGTTGAGGGTGCGATCGGCGGTATTCTGTTCTGTATAGGCGCCACCTGCTTTATCTCATGGCTGTTATCTTTTATCGGTTACGGCACACTTGCAGAGATAGACTATGTCAATGTTTCATGTATGGCATTCATAGGTTCATTTCTTTCAATTGTCGGTGATCTCAGTTTTTCGATGATAAAGCGCAATTTTGGCATTAAGGACTACGGTTCGATTCTTCCCGGCCACGGGGGATTCCTTGACCGCTTCGATAGTGTTATCTTTGTTTCGCCGTTTATGTTTGTTTTTTTAACATACTTCCCGATCATTTTTAGCACTTGAATCATAAACAGAAATGTTATTAGTGCTGATCTGTACAAATTCTCAAATGATATGCAGCGGAGGTGCTTCAACTTGACAACGAATATTGCCGTTCTCGGCTCTACAGGCTCAATAGGTGTTCAGACGCTTGATGTTGCCAGAAAACACAATATAAAGGTTCATGCCCTTACAGCAAACAAAAGCATCGGTCTGCTCGAACAGCAGGCTCGTGAATTCCATCCGGAGCTTGTTGCAGTTGTTGACAGAGACTGCGCCAAAAAGCTCAGGATCGCTCTTGCTGATACCGGTATTGCTGTTGCTGACGGAGAAGAGGGTGTCAGAGAGGCTGCACACATAAACGGTGCGGATACAGTTGTAAACGCAGTTGTCGGTGTGGCAGGACTTATGCCGACTCTTGAGGCGATCAGCGCAAATAAAAATATTGCCCTTGCAAACAAAGAAACACTGGTGGCAGGTGGCAGAGTAGTAAAAGAAGCAATAAAAAAACACGGAGTAAAGCTTTATCCCGTTGACAGCGAACACTCCGCAATATTTCAGTGCCTTCAGGGCTGTCCGGAGAACTCACTCAAAAAGATCATCCTGACGGCTTCCGGCGGTTCGTTTTATGGAAAGACAAAAAAGGAGCTTGGCTCCGTTACGATTGCCGATGCACTCAAACATCCGAACTGGAGCATGGGGGCAAAGATAACTGTCGATTCCGCAACAATGATGAACAAAGGGCTTGAGGTTATTGAAGCATCCTGGCTGTTTGACGTGCCGGATGAAAAGATAGACGTTCTTATACATCGTGAAAGCATTGTTCATTCGATGATACAGCTTGTGGATAATTCCGTGATAGCACAGCTTGGAGTCCCTGATATGAGGATCCCGATACAGTATGCCCTTACATATCCTCAAAGATATGAGTCGCCTGTAAAGGAACTTGACCTTTCAGAGATCGCTCGGCTTACTTTTGCAAGGCCTGATGAGGACACGTTTGAGTGTCTTGCACTTTGCCGGAAGGCACTCAGACTCGGAGGACTTTATCCTGCCGCTGCAAATGCAGCAAACGAGGCTGCGGTAGGGCTTTTCCTGAAAGGAAGGATATCATTCCTTGAGATACCGGAGCTTGTAAAAAAGGCAGTTTCAGGATTCAGCGTTGATAAAACGGATTTTACCCTTGACGATGTACTCCGGACAGATGCTTTGATAAGGGCAGAAATAAATGATATTAGGAGATGATCCACATAGAAGGCGTATTGTTGGTAATAATAGGTATCCTGTTGTTTGAGCTTATTATTTTTATCCATGAATTCGGACACTTTTTTACCGCAAAGCTCTGCGGTGTAAAGGTGAATGAATTTGCATTGGGAATGGGGCCGAAACTGATAAAATTCAAAAAGGGCGAAACGCTTTATTCGCTCCGTCTGTTCCCGATAGGCGGATTCTGCGCTATGGAGGGCGAGGATGCGGAAAGCGAGGACAATAGAGCATTCGGCAACAAGTCCGTATGGAAGAGAATGATAATCGTTGTTGCCGGAGCGGTAATGAACATACTGCTTGGTTTTGTTTTGATGATGATAACACTCATTCCCGCAGAACAGTTTGCATCAAATAAGATCGCAAAATTTGATAAAGAGAGCGTGTCATCTGAATACTTGAAGGTCGGTGACGAGATCAAGTCAATAAACGGCTACGATATCTATACATCGATGGATCTTCAGTTTGCACTTGCGACCGCAAAAAGCAACGACTTTAAATTTGAAGTTATCCGTGACGGAGAGAAGCTTACTTTTGACCATGTAAAGCTTGCTGAAAACAAAAAAACATCAGATGAAAAGAAAGACGGCACAGACACAAAAGAAACTTCCGAAAGTTCCGATGAAGAGGGAACTATGCGCCGTGATTTCTGGGTCGAGGGAATAGAAAACAACTTCGGGACTCTTATGCAGCAGACATTCCTCCAGACCGGTTCTACCGTAAGAATGGTCTGGGCGAGCCTGATAGGTCTTGTAACCGGACAGTTTGGATTCAACGATGTAGCCGGACCGATAGGAATGACATCGGCTGTTTCACAGGCAGCTTCAAGCGGACTTGAAAGAAGCTTCGGCGATGCCCTCAGTAATATTGTTTTCATAATGATGATGATAACCGTCAACCTCGGTGTTGTAAACCTCCTTCCTCTGCCCGCACTTGACGGCGGCAGACTGATTTTCCTGATAATCGAAGCAATAAGAAGAAAGCCCGTAAAACCCGAACACGAAGGCTGGGTACACGCTATCGGCCTTGTACTGCTTCTGATCTTTATGGCGGTAATATCCATAAACGATATCATACGGTTGTTCAGATAACAGGAGATGAAAACATGAAAAGAAGAGAAACAAAAAAAATAGCCGTCGGAAACACATTTATTGGAGGGGATTCTCCGATAACAGTTCAGTCGATGCTGAATGTTCCGTCAACAGACATCGAAGGCAGCGTAAAACAGGCTGTTCAGCTTGAAAAAGCAGGATGCGATATCATCAGGATAGCGGTTCCTGATGAAGATGCAGTTCGTCTTATTCCCGCAATAAAAAAAGAAATTTCAGTTCCGTTGGTTGCCGACATCCATTTTAACTATAAGATCGCTCTTGAATCAGCCGCAGCAGGCGTTGACAAGATCAGGATAAACCCCGGTAATATCGGCTCAGACGACCGTGTGAAGCTTGTAGCGGATGAGTGCAGGAGAAGGAATATCCCGATACGCATCGGCGTGAACTCCGGTTCGCTTGAAAAAAATATCCTTGAAAAATACGGAAAGCCGACTCCGCAGGCACTCTGCGACAGTGCTTTGTATCATGCCTCACTGCTTGAAAAGTTCGATTTTGATAATATCGTCCTTTCTATGAAATCTTCAAATGTCGCTTTTATGAAGGAAGCCTACGAACTTGCCGCTGAAAGATGCAGCTATCCGCTCCATCTTGGCGTTACCGAAGCCGGAACAGAACGTATGGGACTGATAAAGTCCGCCGCCGGTATCGGCAGTCTGCTTTTGGAAGGAATAGGCGATACTATCCGTGTTTCTCTTACTGATGAGCCCGTAAAAGAGGTATATGCAGCAAAGGATATTCTAAAAGCTCTCGGACTTGGAAATTATGGAATAAAATTTGTGTCATGTCCGACCTGCGGACGCACCCGCATTGACCTTATCGGCATCGCAAAGCAGGCTGAGGAACGTCTCAGAGACTGCAAAAAGAATATAACTGTTGCGATCATGGGCTGTATTGTAAACGGTCCCGGTGAAGCAAGAGAAGCCGATATAGGCATCGCCGGCG
Organism: Ruminococcaceae bacterium UBA1244; assembly: GCA_002308635.1. Lineage (GTDB taxonomy): Bacteria > Bacillota > Clostridia > Oscillospirales > Acutalibacteraceae > UBA1213. The sequence goes on from DBWG01000067.1 coordinate 10,195, forward strand.
GTGACGGAGTGGGACTTATTTTCAAAAAAGGTGAGATAATCAAAAAAGTTCCTGAGGAAATCCTCCTCGACGAACTTATAAAAGAAATAGACCTGATGTGATCAAAAGGAAGATATTTGTGAATAAATTCTCGGAATATTTCGGAAGATTTTTTGATATGCACGGTATTCCCGAAGAAATACAGGAAAGTACGGTGCAGAACGTAAAGATAGATTCCGAAAAGCGCTCAATTGAAATAACTGCCGAAATAGCTGCTGTTCTAAAAAAACAGCAGCTTTACGCTGTTGAAAACAAAATATGTGAAAGTGTTCTTGCATTGTATCAGTGCCGTATCCATCCGAAATACGACCCTGAGCTTTTTGATGAGAAATATTATCCCGAACTCAAAGCCGAACTGAAACGCCGCTATGCAAGCCTGAACGGTACTCTTAATGATTCCGAAGCCCATATCAGAGAAAAAGACCTTGTAATTGATCTTAAACACGGCGGTTATGATATCCTTACACAGCAGGGCTTTGACAAGAAAATGTCCTCAATAATAAAAGAGGAGTTCGGTCTGAACTATAACATAGTATTTGAAGGTGTTCTTACAATAGACACAGACAGCGAGGTCTATATCGAACACCAGAAAATCAACGAAGAAAAAGCAATCAGAGAAGCTCAGATAGCAGAAGTCGAGCAGTACGAAAGCATGATGCAGTCGGCAGCTGAACACAAAGAAAAGTTTGCAAAAAAAGCACCTGCTGCGCCTCCTGCCGTAGAAGAGATAGAAATAAGAGAAGGAGCATCCCTCAGCCCGCTGTGCCTTCCCAATACTGCCGTGACTATATACGGCAGTGCGATAAAAGGGGATATTTTCCAGCTGAAAAATATTTCCGCCGAATCTGGAAGGATCGTTTTCTGGGGAGAGATATTTGCAATTGATGTCCGTGATACGAGGGATAACAAAAAGAAAATAATTTCTCTCAGCATAACGGATTATACAGGTTCAGTTACAGTAAAGGTAATTGACAATAACGAAAAATGCAAGGGCATACTTGAACTGAAAAACGGCGCTCATATCCTCGTAAAGGGCGAAGCCCAACTCGATAAATACGAGCATGATGTTACCGTTATGGCGTCTGCGATATGCCGTGTATCCGTTGCAAAGATAGTAGACAAAGCTCCCGTAAAGCGTGTGGAGCTTCATCTCCATACGAATATGTCAGCTATGGATGCTGTCACAAGTGCCGGCGACCTCGTAAACCGCGCATATCAATGGGGTATGCCTGCGATCGCAATAACAGACCACGGCGTTGCTCAGGCATATCCGGATGCAATGAATGCCTGTGACGCTATCCGCAAAAGCGGAGGAAAATTCAAGGTAATTTACGGTGTTGAAGCCTATTTTATCAATGACGAAGCCTCGGGAGCGGTATCCGGAAATACCGTCCGTGACCTTGACGGCGAATTCATTGTTTTTGACATAGAGACCACAGGTCTCAGCGTCCAGCAGGAAAGGATAACCGAGATCGGTGCTGTCAGAATGATAAACGGTGAGATCAAAGACGAGTTTTCCACGTTTGTAAATCCCGAAAAGCATATCCCCGAAAAGATCACAGAGCTGACTGGAATTGATGATTCTATGGTACAGGATGCCCCGTCAGAATATGAAGCCGTCAAAAGCTTTCTGGAATACTGCGGAGAGAATGCGGTTGTTGTCGCACATAATGCGTCTTTTGATACATCATTTATCAAAGCCGCCTGCGAACGGAATGCTCTGAAATATGATCTTACGCATATAGATACCCTTGCAATATCAAGAGGACTTTATCCCCAGCTTGCAAAGCATAAGCTTGACGTTATCGCAAAACACCTTAAACTTGGAGATTTCAATCATCACCGTGCCTGCGATGACGCAATGATGCTTGCTAAGATATTCCAGCAGATGCTCATAAAAATGAAGGACGACTACAAAATAGAGAATACGTCCGGTATTGAAAAATTCCTTCCGAAGCCGAGCTTCAAAAGTTACAAATACTATCATCAGATACTCCTCGTAAAGAACCAGCTTGGACTAAAGAATCTCTATAAGCTCATTTCAAAGTCGCATCTTGATTATTTCTATAAAAAGCCGCTACTGCCGAAATCAGAACTTGAAAAGCTCCGTGACGGTCTGATAGTAGGAAGTGCCTGTGAAGCCGGAGAACTATACAGGGCGATACTTGACGGAAAGAACCGTGATGAGCTGAAAAAAATAGCTTCATTCTATGACTATCTTGAAATTCAGCCGGTCGGCAATAATATGCACCTCGTAAGAGAGGGCAAAGTAAGGGACGTAGAGGGACTTCAGGATCTGAACAAGCTTATAGTCGGTCTCGGAGACGAAATGGGGATACCTGTTGTTGCGACCTGCGATGTACACTTTATGGATCCGTACCAGAGCAAATATCGTGAGATACTCCTTACCGCACAGGGCTTTACGGATGCTGAGGAACAGCCGCCGCTTTATTTCAGGACTACTGCCGAAATGCTGAAAGAATTTGAATATCTTGGCAAAGAAAAGGCTTATGAAGTGGTTGTTACAAATACGAACTATATTGCTGACATGATAGAGTCGATACGTGCCGTTCCAAAGGGAAATTTCCCGCCGTTTATTCCCGGTGCGGAAGAGGAACTGACATCGATCACATGGGAGAGAGCCAAAAAACAGTACGGTGATCCTCTTCCTGAGATAGTCCGTGCAAGGATTGAAAAGGAACTCAACTCGATCATATCAAACGGCTTTTCAGTTTTGTATATGACTGCCCAGAAGCTTGTTGCAAACTCCAACGAACACGGATATCTTGTCGGTTCGAGAGGTTCTGTTGGTTCATCTTTTGTTGCGACAATGTCGGGCATATCAGAGGTAAATCCGCTTTGTCCTCACTATGTATGCCCGAAATGTCAGAATTCAGAATTCTTTGATGACGGCAGCTATGGTTCGGGATTTGACCTTCCGCCGAAGAACTGCCCGAACTGCGGGACCGAATACCTGCGTGACGGCCATGATATACCTTTTGAGACCTTCCTTGGCTTTAAAGGAGACAAGACCCCTGATATTGACCTTAACTTTGCAGGTGAATATCAAAGCCGTTCACACAGATATACAGAGGTCCTCTTCGGAAAGGAAAACGTATTCAAGGCAGGAACTATCGCTACCGTTGCGGAAAAAACTGCTGTGGGCTACGTCCGCAAATATTCAGAGGTCAGCGGAGTGACTGTAAACAAGGCTGAGGAACTGCGTCTTGCGGCAGGATGTACGGGTGTAAGAAGGACGACAGGCCAGCACCCCGGTGGAATGGTCGTAATTCCGAGAATGAACGATGTTTACGAATTCTGTCCGATACAGCACCCTGCAAACGACCAGAAGACCGACAGCCTTACAACGCACTTTGACTTCCATTCAATTCACGATACCGTCTGTAAGCTTGACGAGCTTGGACACGATGTTCCGACGATCTACCGCTATCTTGAAGAATACACCGGAATAGACGTTATGAACATCTCAATGAGCGACCCGGAAGTTATGTCTCTGTTTACTTCAACAGATGCACTCGGAGTTACTCCCGAAGAGATAGATTCTCTCACCGGAACCTTTTCACTCCCGGAAGTCGGAACAACATTTGTGCGCCAGATGCTTATTGATACACAGCCCAAGACGTTTTCAGACTTGCTTCAGGTCTCAGGACTGTCACACGGTACGGACGTATGGATAGGAAATGCCTCTGAACTGATAGAAAAGAAGATATGCACGATCTCCGAAGTTATCGGTACCCGTGACAATATCATGGTTTATCTTATGCACAAGGGACTTGAACCGGATATGGCATTCAAGATAATGGAGATCGTCCGTAAAGGCAAGGCTACAAAACTTCTTACAGAAGACCATATCAAGGCAATGAAGGAGCATAACGTTCCACAGTGGTACATTGATTCCTGCATGAAGATAAAATATATGTTCCCGAAGGCTCACGCTGCTGCATACATGATAGCAACGCTCCGTCTCGGCTGGTACAAGGTACATCGTGCAAAGGAGTACTATGCCGCATATTTCACTGTCCGCAGCGATGATTTTGACGGTATGCTTGTCTGCAAAGGGAAAACCGCCGTCAGGAACAAAATGCAGGAGATAAGCTCAAAGATACAGAAAAAAGAAGCCAGCGCAAAGGAAACCTCGACCTATGCAACTCTCCAGATCGTCAACGAGATGCTTGCAAGAGGGATAGAAGTTCTGCCTATAAATATCTATAAGTCGGACGCAAAAAAATTTCTCGTTGAAGGCGACAAGATACGCCTTCCGTTTTCTGCTCTTGCGGGAGTTGGAGAAGCCGCAGCAATAGGACTTGCAGAAGCAAGAAAAGACGGCGAATTTACATCAGTTGAGGATTTCCAGCAAAGGGCAAAGGTCTCCAAAACAGTTATTGAACTGCTGAGGGAAATAGGCGCATTTGCAGATCTTCCCGAAACAAGTCAGCTCACGTTCATGTAGATCCTGGAATTGTATATAAAAGCGCCCGTAAATTGGGTGCTTTTGTTATATTTGTACATAAATATGATACGAATTGGACTTTATTGATAATATGCTGACTTGATTATATTGGAATAATGTGATATAATAGACAAAATGTCTGTAAAAGGAATGAGGCAAATGATGGAAATAGAAAAAAAAGAACTCCTGACTGTTCCTGTGCTTCCACTTAGAGGACTTGTGGTGTTTCCGGGTTCGATACTTCATTTTGATGTTGCCCGAAAAAAATCCGTCAATGCCCTCACAGCTGCGATGGAAAGCTATAACCAGAGTCTTTTTATCACAGCCCAGAAGGATTCCTCAGAAAATGAACCGGATACGGGTGACTATTACAGCATGGGTGTTTTTGCAAGGATACTTCAGATCGCAAAGATCTCGGACAGTATTATCCGTGTTGTAGTAAAGGGTGTCCAGAGAGCAGAGGCGGTTGAATTTTCTGATGGAAATCTCTATGTGACTGCAAAAATAATCATGTCTGAGATCACTCATGCACCAAAAGATCAGGAGACCGAAGCAAGAATAAATATAATAAAAGAAATCTTTAATGAATACTCAATTATAAACTCTCACATTCCTCAGGATATGTACCTCACTGTTTATGAGATGACTGACCCCGGAAAGCTTGCTGACTATATTGCCGACAATATTATCAGGGATTATCATAAAAAGCAAGAGATACTTGACATCACTGATGAAGAAGAACGCCTTGACAGGATCGTCGAGATGCTCAGCTACGAAAATGATCTTCTTATGATCGAAGAAAAAATTTCCGAAAAAACGAAGATCGGAATGGATGATAACCAAAAGGAATATTATCTCAGAGAACGTATAAAAGCTATCCGTGAGGAGCTTGGTGAGGGAGAAGAGACCGACGCTGAGGTACTTGAATACAAGGCAAAGATCTCCGACCTCAAAACAACCGATGAAAACAAAGAAAAGCTCCTCAAAGAAGTCCAGAAGCTTGAAAAAATGATGTCAAGCTCTGCCGAGGCAAATGTCATCAGGAACTATCTTGATGCCTGCATCGAGCTTCCGTGGGGCGTCTATACAAAGGAAAAGAATGATATCAAAAAGATTGCCGTCCAGCTTGACAAGAACCATTATGGTCTGAAAAAAGTAAAAGAAAACGTTCTTGAAGCCCTCGCTGTAAGAAAGCTCAATCCGGAAATAAACGGTCAGATAATCTGCCTTTCGGGACCTCCCGGAGTCGGAAAGACATCTATCGCAAAGTCCATTGCCGAATCTACCGGAAGGAAATATCAGCGTATCGCTCTCGGCGGCATACATGATGAAGCCGAAATAAGAGGCCACAGAAGAACATACATCGGCTCTATGATGGGACGTATTATGAACGCTATGAAGCAGGCAAAAAGCGCAAATCCGCTCATCCTGCTTGACGAGGTAGATAAACTCGGAAATGACTTTCACGGCGATCCTACCTCTGCGCTCCTTGAGGTTCTTGACGGCGAACAGAATTCCACATTCTACGATCACTATATTGATCTGCCTTTCGATCTCAGCAAGGTAATGTTCATTACTACAGCTAATGATTCTACTGCGATACCTGCGCCGCTTCTTGACAGAATGGATATAATCCAGCTTGACAGCTATACAAGAGAAGAAAAGTTCAAGATCGCCAAGCTGCACCTTATCACAAAACAGCTTAAAAGACACGGGCTTACCGGCCATCAGATGAAAATTTCGGATGATGCTGTCTATGATATTATCGACAGTTATACAAGAGAAGCCGGCGTCCGTAATCTTGAAAGGGCTATATCAAGAATAATGAACAAGACAGCCGTAAAGATAGTTTCCGGTGATGTCAGATCTGTAAGAGTAAACAAGGATAATCTTGAAGAGTTTCTCGGATCAAGAAAATACAAGCAGGATGATATGAACAAGACTGATGAGATCGGTCTTGCAACAGGACTTGCATGGACCTCCGTAGGCGGTGAAACACTTCCCGTTGAAGTCGCAGTAATGTCCGGCAGCGGAAAGATAGAACTCACAGGTTCACTCGGAGATGTTATGAAGGAATCCGCTCAGGCAGCTTATACCTGTGTCAGAACTATGGCAGACAGCCTGCATATTGACTCCGAGTTTTACAAAAACAAAGACATCCATATCCATGTTCCGGAAGGTGCTGTTCCAAAGGACGGACCGTCTGCCGGAATAACTATGGCAACAGCGATAACCTCCGCACTCACCGGCATACCGGTAAAGCGTGACGTTGCAATGACCGGAGAAATAACGATCAGAGGAAGGGTGCTTCCGATAGGCGGACTTAAAGAAAAAACTATGGCAGCTTACCGCCTTGGCATCAAGACTATTATTATTCCGGAAGATAACCGTTCTGATCTTGATGACGTTGACGATGTTGTAAAAAACTCTGTGAATTTTGTTTTTGCCGACAACATCAATACCGTACTCGACACTGCACTTGCAGCCCATTGATATGAGGTGAAATATGAATTTTCAGATCGCAGAATTTAAAGCCGCATACGGAAGATCGACTCAGATTCCGGAGTCTGTGCTTCCTGAGATAGTTTTTTCCGGAAAGTCAAACGTTGGAAAGTCATCCCTCATAAACAAGCTTCTTTGCAGAAAATCTATGGCACGTGTCAGTGCAAAGCCCGGAAAGACAGCAACCATCAATTTCTTTTCGCTAAAAGAAGCCGACCTTGTTGATCTTCCCGGATATGGCTATGCAAAGGTTTCGCAGGATGAAAAAAAACGCTGGGCTGAGCTTGTTGAGGGCTATTTTGCACAGGAAAGAAATATCGCACTTGTTGTTCAGATATGTGATATGCGCCACACGCCAACCGAGAATGACATGACGATGATAGATTTTCTCTATCGCAGCGGCTATAATTTTATTGTTGCCCTCACAAAGATGGATAAGCTCAAAAAAACTCAGCAGGAACTGCGTATGAAGGAACTCAAAGAAGAACTGAGCGATTATCCTGATATAAGATTGTTTCCCTGTTCGTCAGAGAACGGTACAGGTATTGACGAAATACGCAAAGCCATCGAAGAAAGCATTTTATCTCAGACAGAGGAATGAGATATCCTTACGCCCCCGGAGCTGAAAACTTCCGGGGGCGTTTTTATAATATTTTTTATAAGATATTGTAAAAGGTCGGATATTCCATATCCCGGTAATCTCTTATCAGTTCAAGTGAAGAACTGCAGTATACATAAAATGATGTAAGGTCGTTGTTGATGAGATAGTATTTCGACTTGTTAATGCACTGTTCTATCTCATCAAGCTTTCTGTGAGACACAAAAAGGAACATGGTTTCAAGCCGGCTGTGAAGAAGCTTTTGAGCTTCATTTATCTCGTCTATTGCTCGGTCTGTCTTTCCCTCTTCCGCAGACTCAAATGATGCATCAAGATGATCAATAATACTGTCCGATGTCGTCTTGTTGAGATAAAACCCAAAAAGTGAGATCAATAATACCGCTCCAAGTACCGAAAGAGCGCCATATAGCCTGTACAAGTTTATTTGCCCTCCTTTTTTATGATCTGATATGCTCCGCTGCTGTCTGCCGTCATAATAAATACCTCATCGAGTGAGGTGTTTTCTTTTTTTAGTATCCTTTTGATCTTATCTTTTTCAAGTCCGCAGAACCTCATCGAAGAATCTGCAAATTCACCGTCGCTTATAACAACGACCTTCAATTCGCTGGGCTGTGTTTTTATTTTAAGGTCCTTTGCCTTTATGTTGTCGTCCTGGGACTTTTTCAACACGCTCAGCGTACCGTTGGTCTCTATAACAGCATAAGCGACCTCGGCAATATCGAATATATCCTTTTGCCTGAGCTGACTGAAAAGATCCTCTGTGCTGAGACGCAGTTCTTTCATGGCCTTTTGTTCAATAATACCGTTATTTATCACAATTACAGGCTTTCCGCAGACAAGCTTCCTTATCCCTGATCTTTTCAGCATAAGATAAGAGATAAGTATTTCACACACGAGGAGTATCATTATCGGAACTATACCGCTCAACATAGACTGCTCAGTGTCCTGCATGGGTATTGTGGCGATGTTTGACATCAGCAGCGTTATTACAAGCTCGCTTGTCTGCATTTCGCTGATCTGTCTTTTTCCCATCATCCTCACGGCAAACAGTATCAGCACATACAGTATTATAGTTCTGATTACAGAAATTATCATTCGTTACCATCCTATCTGTTGTTTGCTTTTATTCTTTGCCAAAAACCGCATTATAATTCCGATGGAATGTATATTTTTTTCTGCTGTGAAAAAAATATAGATGTAATAAAATTTCGGAGGAGATACGTTGTATAAGTTTATAAAAAATATCATCGAAATGTACTCCCAAAAACCGCAGAAGGGTTATGTTCAGACATTTAAAAAACTGTCATCCTCACTTGCGGAAAATCTTTCAGCACTTCGGACAGTGTTTAATCAAAGCGCCGATCTCACTATCAGAGAGCTGAGTATTTCCGGCATCCCTGCAGCAGTGATAACCATAGATAATATGATCGACAAACAGGTGCTGGGTGAAAGCATAATGTCGCCTCTTTTATCATTTAAGTATATTGGTTCAGAAAAGGGATTGTTGGAAAAGATAAAGCTTCAGGTCCTTTACACTGCCGAACTTCTTGAACTCAGCAGTATAGAAGAACTTTCTTTAAAGATCATGTCCGGTTTTGCCGCAATTCTTATTGACGGATGTGAAAATGCTGTATCTGTCGGGATACAGGGCTATGCAAGCAGAGGAGTATCAGAGCCTGAGTCGGATATTGTGCAGAGAGGTTCAAGGGAAGGCTTTGTTGAAAGCGTCAGAGTCAATATGACAATGATAAGGAGGAGACTGAAAAATCCCGAGCTGAAATTTGAAACGATGACTGTCGGCAAAACAAGCCGCACCGAAACCGCACTTTGTTATCTTACAGGGACCGTATCGCATGAGATACTCGACGAACTAAAAAACAGGCTGAGAAACATCCCGCTTGAAACGGTATTGGCATCAGGTTATCTCGTGCCGTTTTTGGAGGACAAGGGAAGCGGTTCTTTTTTCAGCAGTATAGGTGTGACGGAAAGACCGGATACAGTCTGCGGAAAGCTGACGGAAGGAAGAATAGCAGTTCTTGTTGACGGAGTGCCTTCCGCATTGATAGTGCCGTATATTTTTGCCGAGCATTTTCAGTCGCTCGATGATTATTCCAACAGGGCATATTTTGCGACTTTTACACGCATACTGAAATACTGTGCTTTTTTTATTTCGATACTTCTTCCCGGAATATTTGTTTCTCTCGGAACATACGATCCCGAAGTGTTCCCGCCGATCATGCTTAACAAGATCGCTTCATCAATAGCAGCAACTCCACTTTCACTGACGACCGAAACTATCGTCATCCTGTTCATTTATGAGATAATGCGTGAAGCAGGACTAAGGATGCCGCAGCCTCTCGGATATGCCGTGAGCATAGTCGGCGGACTTGTTATCGGAGATACAGCGGTCAATGCCGGACTTATTGGTGCCCCGACACTAATGGTGGTCGCAATAAGTGCGATAAGCTCGTATGTAGTCCCTGATCTTTATGCGCCAAGCGCAATGCTGAGAATGATCTTTACCATAATAGGCGGCGCTTTCGGGATCTGGGGAATATCAGTGATGCTGAGCATACTTCTTGTTGACATTTGCGGTAAAACCAGCTTTGGAGTTCCGTATACCTCACCGGTAACACCGATGAGTTCTGTAGTTTTGAGAGATGTTGTGATACGTGCCGGATGGAAGACCCTTTCACAAAAAACAGAAAAGGTTCAGGATCTTCCGGGAACCGATCTCAAAGGAGCTGATAAAAACGAATAAAAAACAGATGGTGACCTCAGGGCAGTTTTTCACGCTCTTGTTTGTTTGCAGGCTGTCGCTGACGATTTTGTATTCATCACGTATATCCGGAATAATTTCACTAAAGGAACTTATACTGCCATTGATGATATCAGCGCCCATAATGCTCCTTATGCTTATTCCCGAACTCATTCTGATAGGTTCAGAGAGAAAAAATACAGCGGCCGACATAAAGACGGGGATATTTTGCAGCGGAAAAACAGTTTCTTTATTTTACGGGAGTTATTTTTTGCTTTCAGCCGTGTATGGTATCCTGACGATGATAGATTTTATGAATGATATTCTTCCGGAAGGAGTAAACGCAAAGATACTGCTGTCATTTCTTATTGCCGGGTGCATCTATGCTGCAGTAAAGGGAGTAGAAGCAGTTTCGAGGATGTCGCTTATAGTGCTGATGCTTTTTATTCTTGCAGCGGTAATTTTGGCACTGTATCTTTTTCCGGGGTATTCATCATCAAGGCTTATTCCGGCGGACAGTTTGTTTTCTTTTAGTGTTTTTGACGGAGTTGTGTTCATGATCTCAAGGATGAACGCTGCTGCGGCTATCGGAGTATTTTCTGAAAATATAAAGGGCAGTCTGAAAAAGGGAACCGTATTTTTTATCTTTCTGAGCATGATCTTCACGCTTTTCTCAGTGATACTGATGAGCGGTTCTGCCGGCGGTTATCTTGACAAACAGAATTTTCAGATATTCCGCTCAATAGATGCCTCATCCGTACTGCAAAGGATAGTTCCATTTTTCATACTTGTTGCGGTATGCAGTATATTCTGTGAAATAACGCTGTTTATCATTGCGGCATCAAAGTGTCTGACTGTTCCTGCAAAAAAGCTGAATGAAAAAACCATGTCATTTTTACTTGGAGCAGTTCTTATAATCATCATAGTTTTCCTTCCTTCTGAAAATATCCACGAGTTATTTTTCCGTAAGTATCTCTGGGGAGGAGCTGCCGTTTTGTTTGTGACCATAGTTCCGGCACTCATCCTGACATCTCATAAACTGCGGCGCAAAAATAAGAGAAAAAAACGTATCATACCGGCAGCTGTGATCGGGATGACCATTGCTGTGACAGTATTTATTTCGGGATGCAGCAAAATCCAACTCAACAACCGTATTATTGTTCAGGGGATCGGAATAGACAAAACTGCTGAAGGATATAAGCTTACGGTGATCGAGCTTGATACGGATGACCCCAAAAAAGAAAACACCGTCAGAATGGTTTACTCTGAGGGCGTGAGCGTTGAACAGGCGGTCATATCTTTAGAGCAGCAGCGTGGAAGAAAACTTCTTCTCGCTCAATGTATGTTTATTACTATGAACAAACCGGCGAGTGTTGATAATAAGAACACGCTTGAATATTTTGCGCAAACAAACAATATCCCCAAGTCACTTGATCTCATTACTACAGAGATCGATTCAGAGCAAACGCTTGATACGGCGATAAATAAGCTCGGATACAGATCGGAAGATATCAGTGCGCTTTTTGGGAGCAGTGCTGTTGAACAAAACGATGTAAAGTGTACTTTGCTTGATTATATTTCACGGTATGAGACCAACGCTGCGGATCTGTCTTTTCCTGTAGCAGCAATAGATTACAGCATCAATGCGCTGAAGATAAGCGGAAGTATCAGAGTCAGTAACGAGGATAATATCAGTATGAAATAGAGGAGAGGTGTCAGCTTGACAGAGATCATATTGCTGTTGTAAAATATAGTCAATGAAAAGGGATGATAAAAATGATGGACTGGAATCCGTGGCACGGGTGCAGAAAAATAAGCGAAGGCTGTCTTAACTGCACAGTTTTTGGAAGAAACGAAAGATACAGGGGAGACGGAACAAGAGTCGAAACAACAAAGGATTTTCACCTGCCGGTGATGAGAAGAAAAAACATGGTCTTTAAGCTTGTAAGTCTCGATAACCCGATATATGTATGTCTGACGTCTGATTTTTTTATTGAGGATGCCGACAAATGGCGGGATTATGCCTGGAATATCTTCCGTTACAGAAAGGATCTGCAGTTCAGGATAATCACAAAGCGTGTTGAGCGCATTGAACAGTGCCTTCCCAAGAACTGGGGGCCGGGATATATGAATGTTACACTTGTCTGTTCCTGCGAGAACCAGAAAAGAACTGACGAAAGAGTGCCGATACTTCTTGATCTTCCTTTTCAGAGAAAGGAAATACTCCATGAGCCTATGCTTGAAAGCATAGAAATAGAAAGATACCTTGAGAGCGGCGAAATTGCCGCTGTGACCTGCGGCGGTGAGTATGGAAAGGACGTAAGGATATGCAAATACGACTGGATACTTCACACAAGGGAACAGTGCCTGAAACACAATGTAGAGTTCCGATTCAAACAGACGGGTTCAAAATTCATCAAAAACAAACGAATGTACCGTATTGAACGCAATCTGCAGGAGAGTCAGGCCCAAAAAGCCAATATAGACTTTGTTCCTGAAAAAGAAGATGACGGCACTACTCCGTTTGACAGTCCGCTGCTGCAATGTTCAAAATCGCCGTACAGAAGCAGTCTGCGCCTGAGTCAGGAAGAAATTGCATACTATGAGAAAAGGGGCTTTGATGGGATACGCAGAGAGGCGTTTGATATCATAAGAGCAAATATCGCTCCTGCATATATCAAAAATGACGGAAGACAGACTCCGGACAGCGGACATCCGATCTATGTTTCACAGCACGCAACAGCAAGCTGCTGCAGGAAGTGTATACAAAAACATCATCAGATACCAAGCGGAAGAAAGATGACCGAAACGGAAGTCAATTATATTGTTGACTTGAATATGGAATGGCTTAAAAGATACTTTTTTCATGGCGGGAACGGTTTCAAAAGAATAAAAGAGCCATATTAATAAAAAATATGCCGGCACACTATGAAATGTACCGGCATATTTTATTTATTATTCAACAAGTTCAGGATCAAAGCTTTCTTTCCAGGGAAGTCCGAATTTATTGAGAGCGTCCATAAAGGGATCGGGATCAAACTCTTCGATATTATGAACACCGGGCTTGTTCCATTTTCCTGTAAGCAGCATAGCAGCGCCGATCATTGCTGGAACGCCGGTCGTATATGAAATAGCCTGAGAACCGACTTCCTTGTAGCATTCCTGATGATCGCAGACATTATAAAGATAATATGTCTTGTCCTTACCGTCTTTCTTTCCGATAAAGATACAGCCGATGTTTGTTTTGCCGACTGTTCTCGGACCGAGAGAAGCAGGGTCGGGGAGTACAGCTTTAAGGAACTGCAGCGGAACGATCTTTTTGCCTTCAAAGTCGATAGGCTCAATAGAAGTCATGCCGACATTTTCAAGACACTTGAGGTGTGTGAGATAGCTCTGTCCGAATGTCATAAAGAAACGGATACGCTTGATGCCCTTGATGTTGAGTGCAAGTGATTCAAGCTCCTCGTGATGGAGAAGGTACATATCTTTCGGACCGATCTCAGGGAAGTTGTAGACTCTTTTGATCTCCATAGGCTCAGTTTCGACCCATTTGCCGTCCTCAATATAGCTGCCCTTTGCGGATACTTCACGGATGTTTATTTCCGGATTGAAGTTTGTAGCGAAAGGATAGCCGTGATCGCCTGCGTTGCAGTCAAGGATGTCGATATAGTTTATCTCATCAAACTGGTGCTTCATGGCATAAGCGCTGAAAACTCCTGTAACTCCCGGATCGAAGCCGCTGCCAAGAAGTGCGGTAATTCCAGCTTTTTCAAATCGCTCACGATAAGCCCACTGCCAGCTGTATTCAAACTTTGCGGTGTCAAGCGGCTCATAGTTTGCGGTGTCAACGTAGTTTACCTTTGTTGCAAGACAAGCATCCATTATTGTAAGATCCTGATAGGGCAGAGCAAGGTTTACAACAACGTCAGGCTTGAAGCTGTTGATAAGTGCGATAAGCTCGTCAACATTGTCTGCATTTACCTGAGCGGTAGAGATCTTTGTTTTACCGCCGTCAAGTTTTGCTTTGAGAGCATCACATTTTGATTTTGTTCTGCTCGCAATACATATTTCCTCAAAAACGTCCGGATTCTGACAGCACTTGTGTATGCACACACTTGCCACGCCGCCTGCACCGATTATCAATGCCTTTCCCATTTTAACATTCCTCCGTTATAAAATAATTAGTGGTCGGCGAAAGCCTCGCCCTCCATAAGCTGTTTCGTAACATAAGTAGGCAGTGCAAAAGCACCAAGATGAAGCCTTGTATTGTAATAATTCGTGTCTATAGAAAGCCTGTTCCATTTTCCTTCGTCAAGGTCGTGAGTGGGATGGTACTTCTTTGACGCAAAACCGAACAGCCAGTGTCCTGAAGGATAAGTCGGGATATGCGCCTGATAGACCTTACAGACAGGGAAGAACTGGAGAATTTTTTTGTGAGCCTGTTTCATAGCACGGGAATAAGTGTTGTAGAACGGGCTTTCGTGCTGATTGACAAGAATACCGTCTTCCGTCAGAGCCTTGAAGCAGTTGCCGTAAAATTCAGAGGTAAAAAGTCCCTCGCCAGGACCGAATGGGTCGGTAGAATCTACGATTATAAGATCATATTCGTTTGTTACGCCTCTTACATAACGCAGACCGTCAGCAATATGGATATTCACTCTGGGATCATCCAGTTTGCAGGCAACAGTAGGCAGAAATTCCTTGCAGGCATCAACGACCATCCTGTCTATCTCGACCAGATCAATTTTTTCTATTGTCCTGTATTTAACAAGCTCCCTGACAGTACCTCCGTCGCCGGCACCGATAACGAGGACTTTTTTAATATCAGGGTTGACCGCCATAGGCACATGGGTTATCATCTCGTGATAGATGAACTCATCCTTTTGCGTCAGCATTACCCTGTCGTCAAGCACAAGTACATCACCGAATTCGGGAGTACTGAATATTTCAATACGCTGAAACTCCGACTGAGCTGAATACTTCTGCTTGTCGCAGCGTATAGAGAACCGGACATTTTTTGTCTGTTCCTCAGTATACCACATTTCCAATAATATCGACCTCCTTTTACTTTTGGGTAAAACTTTTTTCCAAAAACCACCGACTTAAAAACATCAAACCATAATATTTATTTTCTCTGTATTTATATCCTCGGCGCCGGTAAGGTTACAGCCCTTTGCCTTTGCGTAGGTTATGTATTCGATAGCGTCCTTTGTGATAAGCTCACCGGGTGCAAGAATCGGTATACCCGGCGGATAGCACATAACAAATTCTGCGCATATTTTTCCGAGAGTTTCCTTCAGCGGTATCTGCTTTTTGTTTGCATAAAAAGCGTCCTGCGGCGAACACATAACAACAGGCTCTATATATTCATGGTCAAGCATACCTGCGCTGTCTTTTGAATAAAGCCTTTTGACTTCATACAGTGCCGAGATAAGTCTTTCTATGTTCAGTATTTTGTCGCCGACAGAAACTATCGCAAGTATATTGCCGATATCGCCGAACTCTATCTGTATATCATACTTGTCACGGAGAATATCATAGACTTCGATTCCTGCAAGACCGATATCACGGGTATGTACGGAAATTTTTGTCGGGTCGAAATCAAACACTGCGTCACCGTCAATAAGCTCCCTTGAAAAAGCATACAGACCGCCGAGTTTGTTTATCTCGTTCCTTCCGTAAGTAGCAAGTTCAGTTACCCATTCAAATATTTTTCTGCCGTTCAGGGCAAGATTCTTTCTTGAAATGTCAAGCGAGGACATAAGAAGATAAGAAGCGCTTGTAGTCTGGGTTAGGTTGATTATCTGACGGACATAGCCTTCGGAAATACCCTTTCCCAAAAGCAGGGCGGAGCTTTGAGTCAGCGAACCGCCTGTTTTGTGCATACTTACGGCGGCCATATCCGCACCGACGCTCATTGCCGAAAGGGGCATATAGTCACCAAAATAGAAATGCGTTCCGTGAGCCTCGTCAACAAGGACTTTCATTCCTGCTTCGTGAGCAATGCGTACTATCTCACGCAGGTTGGAGCATACGCCGTAATATGTGGGATTGTTTACTATAATAGCCTTTGCGTCGGGATGGAGCTTTACAGCCCTCTTTACGGAATCCACAGACATTCCGAGAGGTATTCCAAGCTGCTTGTTCACTCCGGGGTTTACATAAACAGGAACGGCACCGCAGACTATCAGAGCATTGATGCTGCTGCGGTGAACATTTCTGGGCATGATTATCTTGTCACCCCGTTTGCACACGCTCATGACCATAGCCTGAACGGAGCATGAAGTACCGTTCACCATAAAGAAAGCGTGTTCAGCTCCAAAAGCATCAGCCATAAGCTCTTCGGCTTCTTTTATGACGCTGACAGGGTGACAGAGATTGTCAAGCGGCTTCATGGAATTTACATCAACGCTCATGCACTGTCTGCCGAGAAATTCGGTCAGTTCAGGATTGCCCTTTCCCTGTTTATGACCGGGAACGTCAAAGGATACTATTCTGTTTTCTCTGTATTGTTTTAGTGCCTCAAAAACAGGCGCACGGCTCTGGTCAAGCTTCATTTCACGTATCTCCGTTATTCATAGACATTTGTACCGCTGAAAATTTCTATCATCTCACGCCTGAGGCTGTTGGAAATGGCAAGACGTTCTTTCGGCGGTATCTCATAGACATCGGTCTTAAAAAGGTAATTCTGGAGTTCAAGCTCTTTGATAAGAAGCTGAGTGTGGAAGATATTTGCCTGATAGACATTAATGTCAACGGTATCATATCTTTTGAGTGTCTCGTCCTTGATGTAATCCTGTATAGAAGTTATTTTGTGGTCGATGAACAATTTCTTGCCGCTCGTATCTCTTGTAAAACCGCGCACACGATAGTCTATTGTGATAATATCGGAATCAAAGCTGTCGATAAGAAAATCAAGGGTATTAAGAGGGGATATGGTTCCGCAGGTAGAAACATCGATATCCACCCTGAACGTAGCGATTGAATTATCCGGATGATATTCCGGATAGGTATGCACTGTAACATGGCTTTTGTCAAGATGTGCAGCGATAGTTTCTCTTGCATATCCTGCCGCAAACTTTCCGCAGTTGCAGGACTCGTCAATTTTTTCAGGAAGACCCTTTTCGGAGATAAGCAGCGTCACGCTTGCACCCTGAGGGTCATAATCCTGTTTTGAGATATTGAGGACAGATGCCCCGATCATTTCGGTTACCTGACAGAGAATATTGGTAAGACGTTCAGAATTATACTGCTCGTCGATATAGGCGATATAGTCCTTCTGTTCACGTTCCGTCTTTGCATAGCAGACATCGTAAATATTGAAGCTAAGTGTTTTTGTCAGATTATTGAATCCGTACAGCTTTAATCTTTTTTCCAATTTTATTCTCACAGCCTTTTTGTTTATATTATTCTTTGCCGGTCAGTCTGTCCATTATCATGTTTGCACACATATAGACATTGCCGCCGCCGATGGTGATGATCAGATCACCGGGCTTCGCTTTTTTGGTCACATAATCAGCGATCTCTTCAAATGTCTTGAACCATACACACCCGTCTATTTTTTCTGCAAGATCTTTTGAATAGATGTTGTATGTGTTTGTTTCACGGACAGGAAGTATCTCAGAAAGAATTGCATGATCGGGGATAGACAGGACTTCTGCAAATTCATTGAGGAAGGTAAATGTCCTTGAAAAAGTATGAGGCTGGAACACTGCCCATACCTGACGAAATCCCATGCTCATAGCGGTCGTAAGTGTAGCTCTGAGTTCTGTCGGATGGTGTGCAAAGTCATCGGCGACTGTGATGCCGCAGGGTTTTCCGAGAATCTCAAAGCGTCTGTGTGCGCCGCTGAACTGTTCGAGGGCAGTCACGATCTTTTCCGGTTCAACTCCAAGGGTGAGCGCCGCAGCAGAGGCAGCAAGAGCATTCATAACATTGAACTTTCCGGGAACTCTGAGGTTGACGGAAAATACCTTTTCTCCCTTGTGATAAAGGTCAAAGCTGTCGCAGACGGAGGATTCTCCTGTGATCTCGGCACGGAAATCGTTTTTCTTTCCGAAACCGAATGTGACTACCTGCTTACTTCCGTTTTTGATGATGTCCTTAACACATTCCATCGAGTTGTGGTCGTCTCCGTTGATGACGATATATGATGATGTCTGGTTTATGAACTTTGTGAAGGATTCCTTGATCCTGTCGAGAGTGCCGAAATAGTCGAGATGGTCTTCATCCACATTGAGTATCACGGACATTGCGGGGTAGAGATGAAGGAACGTGTCAACATACTCACAGGCCTCACAAACGATATAATCAGACTGTCCCACACGGCTGTTGCCGCCAATAAACGGAAGCTTCGCACCGATGATGGCGGTCGGATCATAGTCAGACATTGTAAGTATCTGGGTAAGCATCGATGTCGTTGTAGTTTTTCCGTGAGTACCGCTGACGGCAATGGAATTCTTGTATTTTTCAACAACAGCACCCAGCATGATGCATCTTTCTACAGCGGGGATATCCTGAGCCTTAGCCGATACAAGTTCAGGATTGTCAAGCTTTACAGCGGCGGTATATACAACGAGGTCAGCGCCGTTGACATTTTCGGGATAATGTCCCATGGTTACAGGGATACCGTAAGAGCGAATCCTTGTAAGAGTATCAGACTCGGAGGTGTCCGAACCGGTTATTTCATAACCTTCGTTGTGGAGTATCTCAGCCAACGGACACATACCGGATCCGCCGATTCCGACAAAGTGTATCCGTTTAACATTATCAAGAATATGAGCATATTTTTCAGCCATAATACAACACTTCCTATCAAAAAAATAACGTAATAACGGAAAAAAACATACTGTCTTATTATATTACAAAAAACCAAAAAAATAAAGACGTCTGCACATTTTTTTGCAAAATCACAATTATTATTCAAGCACAGGCTTCTTTATCGTTAATTATATTACATTGTCCGGCTAATTGCAATATCATACTATGTTTTTGGAACAAAAAGGACAATGAAAAACACCCGGCCGATCAAAACGACAGGGTGCCTGAGAGCGGATGACGAGGCTCGAACTCGCTACCTCAACCTTGGCAAGGTTGCGCTCTACCAGATGAGCTACATCCGCATTTTCATTGGTGCCTCCGGGCGGAATCGAACCACCGACACGGGGATTTTCAGTCCCCTGCTCTACCA
>DBWG01000016.1 GCA_002308635.1 Ruminococcaceae bacterium UBA1244
TCCGCTTGTACTTTTCGTAATCCTTTGCTACATAATAACCGTTCTTATACATATCAGCCACTTTGTATTGAGCTACGATATTATGTTTCAGTGAAGAATAATACCGGAATGCTTTCTCGTAATCGACTGTCCCTGTTCTTCCGTAATACCAGATATAGCCAAGTCCCTGTATTGCAGACTCCGAACCGAGCTCAGCCGCCATTTCGTAGTATTTCAGGGCAAGGTCGAAGTCCTTTCTGGCATAATATACTCCGCCCAGAGCGACCATATATTTCGGTTTGCGGGTTTTTTCTATCAAAAAGCCAAGGGCTTCCGTATAGAGAAAAAAGTCTTCCTCGGAAAGCGTTTCGTCATAGCATTCCAGCCTTGCACAGATCTCTTTTGCTTCTTTTATCGTCATTCTGCGTCACCTCTGCGTTAATGTTTACTCTATTATAATACTCTCCTTTTCGCAACACAAGACAATTTTTTTCACCGGAATCGTATTGTACAAAAACAGGTACATTTCTGTGTGATCTGAAAAGTAATGATTGAGTTCGGCGCTATTGTGTATTATGATATTATCAGAAATACTTGAACGAACGGAGTGATTTTATGGAACACCAGCACCTTGAGGACGATTATTTATATGAAGACGAGGACGCACTGTCAGAATTAAGAGAACTGCGAAGTAAGATCGACTATGCCCGAAAGAACGGCGAGATTGAAAGGGCATTGTTTCTGTATATGGATTATGTGCATTGTGACGTTTTCAGACTGTACTGCAAAAATGCGATCAGAATACTGCCTGAATTTATGGAACTGCTCGATCAGCACCCTGAATATTATGAACACAGAATAAACGTGATGATAGGATACAAATGGGTCATCTCAGCAATAGACTGTTTTTTGTGGTACTCACTTGATGACCTCGTAGCTTTTTACAAACAGTACCACGATCTTTGTCTGAAATACGGTTACAGTCTCAGAACTTATTACCAGTTTTTGTGGGACTTTCTGGATTCTCATACTGAACTGCAGAACACTTTTGGTATCACGATCAAAGAAGCTCACTATATGTGGAGAAATGAAAAAAGGGACAGACTCACAGACAGCGAATCTATAGAGGATGATATGGAAGTTCTTTATTGTCTGATAATTGAAAATGATCCCGAAACAGCATTAAGCATTATCAGCCCATATTTTAATGAACAAAAAAAGGGGCGTGAAATACCTCATCATTCATATTTTCTGTTTGCAAGCTATTATTATCAGCACAAGCTGCTTGAACCTATGCTCAAAAATGCAAAGCTTTCTTTAGAATTTTACGACAGGGATTTTCCGGACTATAATACATATATCAGCGTCAGATCCCAGCTTTTTCTGTTCTTATCTTTCCGATACCCTCAGAAGGCAGTTCGTATTTTCAAGAAAATACTGCCTTATGCTCCGGACTGTCAAAGCTTATTCGTTCGTATGGTCTTTTACAGATCAGCCTACAAGATGTTTGTGCAGTTTGAAAAAATCGGATATCCAGATTTATATCTTGACCTGCCCCGAAAAATATCAGGAAATAAGATAAAAAGCAGCGGCAAATATACTGTCACCGAGCTTAAGAAACTGTTTTATGACCGAGCAAAGAGTATTGCGGAAAAATACGATAAGCGAGACAAAGAAACAAGGCATATTGACAAACTCAATGAGATCATCTGTCCTGAATAACAGGAACAGTATAATTGCTGTCGTATATAAAATAAAGACAAGCATGAAAAAGAAAGGACCAAAACAATACGATTGTGGACGTTACAGCCTGAATGGGTATATGAAATATTGAAAAAAAACGGCGTTTTTGTCTGCGACCCGTCAAAATCAACAATGCTCCAATTTGATAGCTTTGAAAAGGCATACCGATGGATGATAAATCAAATGATCAAACAGATCGCTCCTCCGCCTGCAGGTGTTTCTTTTCCGATATGGGCTTGGCATACGACCTACTGGAAGCATAGAAGGCCAGATCTACGTCGGGAGGATAACTGGATCAGAAAAGGAATGTTTGTTCAGGCGACCTTCTGGGAATTGAAATTGGAGGAAACGGTAAAGGCTACAATCATAAGCAGAACACATGGATCATAGTTCTGTAACACTGACCCAGATCGCCGATTCTGTCTACGGTATATTCCTGTGTCCCTATCATATTCTTTATCTTTTCGGGCAATACAGTTTTTTTCATTTCTTTATTCATTCCCCCTGCGGCACATTTCATCAGAAGTGTATCCCGTTTCTTCCAAAAGCTCCCGTTTAGCGGCTTCAAGGGCATCCTCTGCCGATGCGTCGCCCGATGTTCCATATTCCCTGCCGTCCTTTCGTTCAATGCCGCCCGCAGGAAATTCAGTGGTGACCTGTTTAATACCTTGCCTGTACTGGCGGACACAGAGATAATTCCCTTCTGTATCGGTGGCAACGATAACCGCATAATCCCTTCTGCTGTAGCTGTAGTAAGGCTCAAACACCGTTCCGTACTGTTTCCTCGCTGATTCCCGTTAGCCGTGTGTTGAAATAATCAAAATGCGTTTCAGAATCAACCAGAGAATAGTATTCGTCAGTGATCGTCCCGTCTTCGATCACGGTAATACCGATTGCACTCATTCTATGATTCATGCGGTTCGGCGTTTCAACGTCAAAAGCAATCATTTTATACACACTATACACCTACTCTTTCAGAGCCTCGCTCAGACTATTTGGCACACCTCTCGGCCCTCTTACAGCAAAAAT
Source organism: Ruminococcaceae bacterium UBA1244 (assembly GCA_002308635.1). GTDB lineage: Bacteria > Bacillota > Clostridia > Oscillospirales > Acutalibacteraceae > UBA1213. Next base: position 2,752 of record DBWG01000016.1, read on the forward strand.
ACCAAACTCATCATTCAATATCCTAAAGGTAAATCTATCCGACCCGTATCTCTTTTGCAGTTTTATCTTCATCAATGAAGTCAGCCTTACATGACCGTCATCATACTGAAATGGAATATCAGTCTCCGTCACTATGCACTTGTACAGAATAGCAGAAACAGGCGCCGCAACATACATGAATACGGTATCACCCGTTTTAACGCCTGCGCCCTGCTTCCAGTCAATCTCATCGGACTTTTCAAAAGCGGACATGATATCATAGTATTTGGGATTTGCGGGGATGAGCCATTCCTTGGGCGGACGGTTTTTATTGCGTTTCTTGGGCGCAGTTGCCAAAAAGCTCATATCGATCAGCGGACAAATTTCTTCCATGCTCACCGTACCGTCAAGAAGCACCGAGACCCACTTTCCTTTGCTTGAATGATAACCCGGAAAATAACCGCTTTGGTGTATCAGCATATCATAAAACAGCGGATCGTCAATTTTGAGATTCAGCACGTCCACTTGATCCTCACTGTCAAGCCCTAACTTGCTTCCTTTGATGTTCATGACAATGGCGTACCACTTTTTATTGTCCGAATGTCTCAGCACCGCATATCCCGGGAATCTCATCCATAGATATTCCGGTTCGGTATGATATTTCTTTTTTACGTATTCGTATATTTCATCCCTTATTGAAACGTTCAATGAATCTCATCCGCTTTCTTTTTCTCGTTACATTGCATGCCACATTCGTTAACACTATTATATCAGTCTTCTCAGAAATAGCAAGATACAGGTTTTCTCTTTTTCAGTCACAAAAGACAGCCGGCTCCTGCAGGGATGATCACCCTTTACATGAGCCGGTTGTCTGCTTTATTATATTATTCTCCAAGACGATCAGGCTGTCATTTTATCTGTCTTCCCTGACCATAAACCCTTGTTCATACGGATCTCTGTTGACCATAATGATCCTCTGATTCTCACGGGATGCCATACGAATATGCAGACAGTCTTTGACAGGCTTCATTCCGTCAGATGACGGCAGCGTTGAATACTGGGGAATGGCAACAGACGAATACTGTTCTCTGAGCTGAGCCTCAGGAATTTGCTTTGCATCTTTCGGAGCAAAACCCCAGGGTCTGCGCATTGCCGGGTCGATAAAAGCCGCCAATCTGAAATGTCTTTTTATCAACTACGATAGAACGCCCCGGAGCATATTCACCGATAGCAATATCTATACCTCTGTCAACTTCGTAGTTCACTTTTCCTTCACTGTCGGCAATATATGTGCTGACAACATTCTTCGGGAATGAATAGGTTGGGATGATGCCTTCTTCATACAGTGTATCCAGCATGGATTTTTCCTTCTGTTTTCCAAATCCATTATCAGTCGTAAACAGCTCCGGATGACTGTCCATCTTATCCTGAATTGCTTTCAGATCAATCATCATCTTTTCTCTGAATTCCTCAAAATCAAAGACGATTTTTTCAGGCAGACAAGAGGTATCTTTTTTGTCGCAAAGAAGTCTGATGTATTCCGTAAATCCATATGCTGTGTGTGCGATTGGTGTTCTGTCTATATGCAGAGGATGCGGGTATTTTCGGACAGCACGAGATGTTCGGGCAGTATCTTGCAAAGTATCCTGCAAATGAAGTGCGGAGGAAGCTGATAGAGCTGTTTCAGGTGCTTGATACAAAGCCCGAAGACCGTGACCCGTATATGGATGATGATTTAGCGGCTTTCCCCTACGTCAACGGCGGCTTGTTTGCCGATGAAATAATAGAGATACCCCGTTTTACTGATGAGATCGTTGATCTGATGATACATCACGCAAGTGAGGGCTTTGACTGGTCGGAAATATCTCCGACAATTTTCGGAGCTGTTTTTGAAAGCACTCTCAACCCCGAAACAAGGCGTTCCGGCGGTATGCACTACACCTCGATAGAGAATATCCATAAAGTCATAGACCCGCTTTTCCTTGACGATCTGAAAGCTGAGCTTGAGGAGATCGCTCAGATCAAGGTCAAGAAAACAAAAGATCAGAAGCTGTCAACACTGGCGTTTTTGGACCCCGCCTGCGGCAGCGGAAATTTCCTGACGGAGACTTACATTTCACTGCGAAAGTTAGAGAACAGGGCTATTGATATCATGCAGCAGGGTCAGATCGTCATGGGCGAGATCAACCCCATCAAGGTCGGCATTTCACAGTTTTATGGTATAGAGATCAATGACTTTGCGGTGACGGTCGCAAGGACGGCACTATGGATAGCCGAAAGCCAGATTTTGACGGTGTAAAGAACAACGGTAATCTCGATTATGTTTCCTGTTGGTATAAAAAAGCCGCCGACCTGATGCAAGGTACAGCGATCCGGACGGCACTTGTTTCTACAAATTCCATCACGCAAGGCGAACAGGTCGCTATTCTTTGGAAAACGCTGTTTGAACAAGGTGTACATATCGACTTTGCCTACAAAACATTTATCTGGGACAGCGAAGCAAGTCTGAAAGCTCATGTTCACTGTGTTATTGTTGGTTTCAGTGTGGCACCCACCAATCAGCCAAAGCGGTTATTTGATAACGGCAGTATGAGAATCGTGCAGAACATAAATGGTTATCTTGTCGAAGCAGATAATATTGTTATTGATAGTCGTTCAAAACCCATTTGTAATGTTCCTGAAATTGGAATAGGCAATAAGCCGATTGACGGAGGATACTATCTTTTTACCGAAGATGAAATGAAGGAATTTATCAAGTTAGAACCAAAAGCAGAAAGATACTTCAAGAAATGGCTCGGCTCAAAAGAATTTATCAACGGATATTTTCGTTATTGCTTGTGGCTTGGTGATTGCAGTCCGAAAGAACTTCGCTCAATGCCGGAGTGTCTGAAACGAATTGAAGCAGTAAAACAATTCAGACTTGAAAGCAGCAGTGCAGGTACAAGAAAACTTGCGGAAAAACCTACTCGTTTTCATGTAGAGAATATGCCCAAATCCAATTACATTATCGTGCCTGAAGTATCTTCCGAGAGAAGAAGATATATCCCTCTTGGATTTATGAACCCTGAAATCCTGTGTAGCAACCTTGTTAAACTGATACCTGATGCTACACTATATCATTTCGGTGTCCTGACTTCCAATGTCCACATGGCTTGGATGCGTACCGTATGCGGCAGACTGAAAAGCGACTACCGATCCATATCCCTCAGAAACGGTTTAAGAAGAAACGCACAGAAATGCGGGAATGAATAAATATTGTTTACAAAACCGATATTACCGTTTATCAGCTTGATTCCAAAACGGATATCAGGGTATTTTTCGCTCCCGATCAGCGTTGACAATGATTTTGATTTATTATTTGACGCCTTGACTTCAACGGGCACAAGGCTGTCTCTCGTTCTGAGAAAAAAATCTTCCTCAAGGGTAGAATTTTCTCTTTTGTAGTAATACAGCTTGCCTGAGCTTACCCTTTGAAAACTGTACATACAACAAGATAGTCAGAATTTATTTCATTCATAATTATTTTTCCTTGTTTTAATTCCTTCAAGCTCCAGCAGGAATCTTTTCCTGTCAATACCTCCTGCATACCCCGTCATACTGCCGTCAGCACCTACTACTCTGTGGCATGGAATGATGATCGAAACCGGATTATGCCCCACCGCACCGCCAACAGCCTGTGCGTACATTTTTTTGCCCGTTTGCTGTGCAAGTATCTCTGCAATTTCGCCGTAGGTAATAGTCTGCCCATAGGGAATAGTCAGCAGGATATCCCACACGGCTTT
>DBWG01000097.1:0-5743 GCA_002308635.1 Ruminococcaceae bacterium UBA1244
TCTCCGACAAGTGAACAGCAGATACATCCGGAATTCATCTCGTTGATCTGAATTCCTGCCTCCTTGAGAAAGCCGCCGTCAATGCCTATCTCGCCGAACTCGTTCTCGATAAGGACAAGCTGCTCGTTTTTATAGCCCTCTTTGATGAGCTTCTTGATAAGAGTAGTCTTTCCGGCACCCAAAAAACCGGAAAAAATATCGATCTTTGTCATAACAGATATCTCCTTTTTCATTCCAATTATTACTTTTTCAGGGTTAACTTATATTATATACCTATTCTTTCAAAAATGCAAATTTTTCAGCGTATCAAAGATAATATTCTCATCCGCCTTTATTATCTCCACGCCTTTATGGGAATAATATGACATAACATAGTCATCCGCCGTTATCGTGCGGATGTTTTTGTATTCGGGAATGTCCGCTGTGATCTTTCTGAAATCCATGGTCATCCCGATACCGGTAAGCTTTGAATAACATTCCTTCCTCGTCCAGTATTCCATGAAGCAAAGCTCCGGTCTGTCGCTGAGAGAAATTTCATTCTGCTCTTTTTCTGAACAGACACGCCGTATTACAGCACCGTTCACACTTCTGATATCGTTTATGTCAATGGCGGTGTTGTTGTCTGACAAGATACAGCATACCGCCGTTTTGCAGTGGCTGAGATTGAAATAAATATCAGGGTGATCTCTCAGAAAAGGCTTCTCATGCTCCCCGATCACAAAAACAGGGGCTTCCTCTATGCCGTATTCACGAAACAGGGCATATCTCAAAAGCAGATACACAGCACATGAATTTATCCTGTCGTTTTCCATTCTGTATGCTGACGCTTTTTTTATCCTTTGTTCGCTCAGATACGGATAAGCCCTCTTGACAAGCTCCTCTCCGGACCTGACGGGGTGTTCAAAAATAAAGATCAAGCCTTGTCATCTCCTTCGTTCAATAATTGTATCAGTATTATATCATTGTGTCAAGATTCACAAAAAACTATATTTACAATTTTGTAATCCCATATAATAATAAGCACGAAAAACTTGCATTTGTCATTTCGTTGTGCTATAATTTTATGGGTATTAAAGCGGAGACCGCCGTACTGCTTCGCTTTATTAATTCTTTAGTACGGAGAAGGGCGGATCATTATATGGCACAGCTATGTCTTGGCTGTATGCAGAAAAACAACGGCGAGCCTGTTTGTCCTTTCTGCGGATTTGACAAAGCAACTGAACAGAATGCACCGTTCCTGCCGCTCGGCGCAGAGCTTCAGAACGGCAATTATGTTATCGGCAAAAAAATCAGCAACAATGCCGAAGGTGCTAAATATATCGGATTCAGCAAGGCAATGAACTCAAGCGTTATCATCAGCGAGTTTATGCCTGCGGGTATCTGCGGCCGTGCAAACGGCAAGAAAAAGGTCGTTATCAGAGGCGGCTATGAAGACCAGTTCAATCAGCTCAACGAGGAATATCTCAGCTATTACAGAGAGATCGCAAGACTCAGAGAGCTTAGCTCTATCGCACCGATCTATGATATTTTCAGCGAAAACGGAGTTTCCTATACCGTTTCGGAAAATTATGAGTCTATCCCCTTTACGGAATACATCAACAGGCGCAGCGGCAGTATCGACTGGAACACAGCCCGTCCGCTGTTTATGCCGCTTCTTGGGATGCTCTCTTCACTCCATGCGGCAGGGATAGGCCATTATGCCATTTCTCCTGACAGCCTTGTTGTTACCTCCGCAGGAAAGCTCAGACTAAAGGATTTTGCGCTGAAGGATTTCCGTCAGACCGGCGGAGCCTTTGAACCGGAACTCCCTGACGGCTGTGCCGCACCTGAGCAGTACAAGGAGATCGGCGTTCTTGACGAGGCAACTGATGTCTACGGCTTTACTGCCACACTTTTCTATGCTCTTACAGGCCGTCTTCCCGAAAAGAGCAGCGAGCGCAAGCCTGACGGAAAGCTTTCTATCCCCACATCTGTTTTTAAGCGTCTTCCTCCGCATATCGTGACTGCTCTTGCAGGCGGTCTGCAGGTGCAGAAGCTGAACAGAATATCTACATTTGAGGAAATGAGGAGCCAGCTCTCTTCTGCTCCCACAGTAAAGGCCATTCAGACTGAGGCAAACAGAAATGCCATTCAGACTGAGGCGGCTGACAATTATGTTCCGAGAAAGAAGGACGGTGTTCCCGGTATCGTCTGGGGCATACTTACAGTACTTGCCTGTCTTTTGATACTCCTTGGCGCAGGCATCTATTGGGTGATCCAGAATCCTGATTCCTTCAACAACTGGATCACCGGCAAGTCCGATGACAACCACGAGGAATCTATGGTCGATCCGGACGACCCCGATCTTATAGAGATTCCGAAGATCATAGGTCAGAGATATGATGAGATAGCCGCAAAGCTCACCAGCTCTTCCGATTATGTTCTCGTAAAGTCTGTCGATCAGTACAGCGAAAAATTTGAAGAGGGCGTTATCATATCCCAGAGCCCCGCAGAAGGCATTATCGCCAAAAAGGGTGTCAAGATCGTTGTAACTGTCAGCCTTGGTTCGGCTGAAAGAGTTCTGCCGGTCATCAGCAATTCATCGGTTGAAGCAGCTATAAAACAGCTCAATGATCTGGGCTTCATCGTTTCGGGTACATACGAATCAAGCGAGACCATCGAAAAGGGCAAGGTCATCGACTATGCTCACCACAATGCAGGTGACAAGACCAAAAACGACTCTATCACCATCCGCATCAGCACAGGCCCCGAAAAATAACATTCGATAACAAAAGTAAAAGCACATTTTCCCGTTTGGGAAGATGTGCTTTTTTTGTGGTATCTTTATGGATTCAGCTCTGGCAAAAGGAACTCAGCAACACCGTCTTCGTAGCTTTTGCCGATGACGAGATCGGCTTTTTGCTTTACTTCATTCACCGCATCTCCGACAGCTATGCCGAAATCGGATACGCTGAGCATTTCAAGGTCGTTGAGATTATCCCCGAAGGTCACCAACCTGTCAGCACCCACCATTTCTTTGAGCTTCACCACTCCGGCAGCCTTCGTTGCCCTTGAACTGAATACCTCAAGAAAAAACATATCCGTGTAGTTGTCCCGATAGAGCGTAGCCTTTGCACCGCTGACTTTTGATATCTCATTCTTTATCGGCAGGNNGCCGTTCATATTTATCCACCATCGTGAAATATATTACCTTATCTTCGTCACTGACAAGGATCTCATCCGTCTGTTTGAAGCTCTTATAGTCGTTGTTCTTTCTCGCCTCAAAGAAATTGCGCTCAACTTCATTTGACAGCCGCTCAAATTCAACATTGATGCCGCAGTCAGAGTCAAATTTATATACAAACGACATCCGGTCAAAGGACTTGAGTATCTTTATTATTTCCCGTGCAGCGGATGTGTCCATAGGTTCGCAGCCGATATATTTTCGTGTGCTGTTGTCGTACATCAGAACGCCGTTGAGGTGTATGCTCGGAATAACTATCCCAAGTTTTTCAAGTATGCTGACCGCAGACTGGCTCCTTGCTGTCGCAACAGAAAACAGTATTCCTTTTTCTATAAGATCACGTATGACCCTGACTGTATGTTCTGAAAGCTGTGCCCTGCGGTCAAGCAAAGTACCGTCAAGATCGCTTACATACAATGTTTTCATATCAGCAGCCTCCTGAGCTTAAAGGATCGTTTTATAGTAGTATGTTACGTCTGAAAGTATCAGTGTCTTGCAGTCCTCAAATGGTTCGGACGAGAATATTCCTCTGCACACGCCGCCGTCCGGAAGATAAACAACACCCTCGCCTTCGGGCTTGCCGTTGATGAAGTAACCCGTATATCTGTGGTCGGAATAGAGTATCGTTCCGCTGCCGTCCGGCACACCGCTTCTAAGCTTTCCGGTGTATATTCCCGAAACACCGCCGACAGTGATGGGCTTTTCGATAATGTATTCCGGAGTGACCCTGTAAAGCTCATATTCGGTATTTGCAAGCTCCTCGCAGACAGGGATCGCCGGAAGGTCTTTGAGAAGCACCTTCATGGATTTTTCCGGCTCGTTGTTGCGGAAGATACCTTCAAACTGCTTTTCGGCATTTTCAAGGAAGCTGCATCCCATGCCGCTGCGCATATTTCCGCTCATTCCGCCGTAATATACAAGCGAACCGTCGGGTGAATATTCACAGGTGTAAGTCATCTCATCATTTGAATAGAGCGATCTTCTTATTACACGGCGGTTCTCGATCTCGTTTATCCTGCCGCTGCGCTTTCCGTCGGCAAACATACCGACAAACCTTGCCTCGCCGCCGCTGTATAGGATACCGCTGCCGTTGTAAAGACCGTTTTTCCACAAGCCCTTGTAGACAAGCTCGTTTTTGCTGTATTCAGCACCGAAGCCCTCTTTCCTGCCGTTTCTAAAGTGACCGATATATACTGCTTCGCCGTTTTTATAGAGCTTGCCGTCACCGTTATAAACTGAATCCCTGAAGTCACCTTCATACAGCTTTTCGCCGCTGCGGTATTCCGTACCTCTGCCGCAGCGTTCACAGTTTTCCCACTCGCCGCAGTAGACAAGCCGTCCGTCGGTGTCGTATTCGTTGAAAACTCCTGTCGGCTCACCGTCAACAAATCTTCCTTCGGCATAAGCACCGCCCTCTTTAAACAGCCTGCCTGTGCCGTTGTACTTTCCGTCAATGATACTGCCGACATATATGACCTTTCCGTCAGCGTCAGTCATTGTACATTTTCCGTGAGCTTTTCCCGCCTTAAATGTACCTGTGATCCTCTTTCCGTCGTCAGTATAGAGAGTACCCTCGCCGTTATATTCGTTGTTGTACCACTGACCCTTATATTTTATGCTGCCGTCATCATTATAAGACGTTCCTTCGCCGCAGCGCAAATTGTTTCTGTACCCGCCGGTATAAAGAAGGTCGCCGTCACTGCTGAACTGAGTTCCTGTTTCCAGAAACTCGCCGTTTTTATATTTACCGACAAAATATGTCCCGTCCTCTTCGCTGTAGGTCATACCGGCACCGCTGCGCCTTCCGTCCTCCGTCATTCCGGCATATATCAGCTTGCCGTCACGGTCAAAGTGTGCGCCTGTCCCGACTGAAACATCATCCTCCCAGCAGCCCACAAAAACACTGCTGTCTGTCGGTGAAAATGCCGCACCAAGTCCCTGACGCTTGTTGCCCTTCCATTCTCCGGCATAGCAGAGCTTTCCGGATTTGTAATAATAAACTCCGAAGCCCTCACGCCTGTCGTCGAGGTAACCGCCCTCGTATGCAGTCTCGCCGTTTTTCATAACGGTTCTGCCCCTGCCGCTGCGCTTATTGTCGATGATATCCCCGAAATAATAATACTGCTTGCCGCCGGACTCAATTATCTGCTTATCAACAGTTTCATAAGGACAGTCATGTGAAAAGCTGCACACTCTCTCGCTGAGCGCCGATACACCGACCTTTTCCGCGCCGAATATTCCCTCAGCAACAGGCTCCGCCGCTTCATCCGCATCGGATACGGTAACCTTTGTTTTTTCGGTTTTTGCTGTCCTCGAGGACTTTTTAGTTTCCGTCTCGGCAATTGTTTTGTCAGACTTTTTCCTGCCGGGTCTTTTTGCGGCAGGACGTTTTGATGCTTCGGATGACTCGGTCTTCGGTTTTTCGTCCGGTGCTTCTTCGGTTTTAGCTTCTTCCGGCTTGATTTTGGTCTTAGCTTCCTCTGCCGGCTCTTCGGGCTTGGTTTCCGTTTCGGCTTCCTC
>DBWG01000097.1:5857-20190 GCA_002308635.1 Ruminococcaceae bacterium UBA1244
TCCGGCTTGGTTTCCGTTTCGGCTTCTTCCGGCGATTCTTCGGGCTTTGATCCCTGTTCCGGCTTTTCATCTACCTCATTTTCAGGAACGGCGGTTTCAGGCTCGTTATTTTCCTCGGGCTGATCCGAAAGCCTTATCTCCCTGCTGTTCCTCAAATCAAAAGTTCCGCTCTGAAATGCGGAAGTATCCGTATCAACAACAAAAAGCGAATCAACGCTTCTGTCGGAGTCGTCATCTTCAACGGGCGTTTGCTCTTTAAGAAGCTTTTCGAGAGCAGCGAGCCTTTTTTCGGCTTCCTCGTCAGTACAAAAATAGAAACTGCCGTAATTCGTCACGCAATACACCTTTGGTTCGCTGGTCATAATATTGAGCTTTTGAGTGATTTCCTTGTCGGGAGTCACTGTAAAGGGATAGAGCAGCTCAGTCTTTGAGCCTGACTTGCATATCACAGCCGGTCTGCCTTCCTGATCTGACGGCGCAAGAAGCATTTCAACGCTCCTGTCAACCTCGCTGAGATATTCCGTCCGCACCCAATTATGTGCATGGTCATAGAATGTACGCTTTACCGGTCTGTGGCGGTCATCCGTAAGCTCAACGCAATAGCCGTCAATAGTTTCCGCAACACGCTCTATCTGATGGCCGTCCTTCATTTTTTTGTATTTGAGTACAGCCCCGCTTTCAAGAGTATAGCTGTAGTTATAGACGGATGAGTCAGCCTTTATGCTGCTGCGTTTTTTCTGTTTGGTACCCGTTTCAAAGAATCTTTTTCTTGCAGCACAAAGCACATCACTGCCGTTCCACATATCGTCAGCAGTGCTGTATATCCCGTAGTATTTCAAATCGTTTTTTATGTTCAGTGACATAACCTGATCCATTTTGACGCTCCCCTCACAAAACGATTATATCTTCTATATTATCATACAATAAAACTATTGATTTTGCAAATAAAATAGTGCTTATTTATAGAATATTATCAAAAAATATGATATAATTGCGTTGCAGAAAATTCAGAAAAGAAAGGTGAAATCAAATGCTCTTAAATATTTTGGAAAACAGTGCCTCAGAAGCCTCCGCTCAGACAAGCGAGGCGGCAAATACTGCCGAACAAAGCATTTCAGCAGCGCAGAAATGGCTGGAAGGTCTATGGAACTGGTTCGTTTCATATCTGCCAAATCTCATTTCTGCAATACTTATCTTTATTGTCGGATGGTGGGCTGCAAAGTTCCTGACAAAACTCATCATCAAAGCCTTCACAAAAGCAAAGGCCGATCCTACAGTCACATCCTTCCTCTCGTCTATTATCGGCGCCCTTCTGAAGATCATTATCGTTGTTTGTGCGCTTTCGACAATGGGCTTCAACATGACAACGATCATCACAACACTCGGTGCAGCCACCGTTACTGTCGGTCTTGCTCTGAAAGACAGCCTTTCAAACGTCGCAAGCGGTACGCTTATCATTCTCAACAAGAAATTCAAGATCGGCGACTACCTCGAAACAGAGGGACTAAAGGGCAATGTTGTAAAGATCGGCATGATGCAGACTACACTTTGCACATACGACAATAAAGAGGTGCTTATCCCGAATTCAAGACTGACCTCAAACAATGTAATAAACTACTTTGTCAACGAGGAAAGACGTATCGACCTTATTGTTCCGATAGCCTACAGCGAGGACATTGCCGCCGCAAGAAAGGTAATTATGACGCTGATAGATTCCAGCGACATGGTCATCCATGAAAGGCGCAACCGTGTTGCAGTTGAAACTCTCAACGAAAGCAGCGTTGACCTCAGCGTATGGATATGGTGCCATTCAAAGGACTACTGGATACTTATGGAGGAAATGAAGGAAAGCATCAAAAAATCCCTCGATGCCAACAATATCACTATTCCCTTCAATCAGCTTGACGTTCATATTATTGACAAGCCCGACCATACACCAAGACTTGCATCAGAATCAGAAAAGGAGAGATCATAATGATACTTGCAGTAGACGTTGGAAACACAAATATCGTATTCGGAGGAGTTAAAGAAAACGCAGAAACCGCTTTTCTCTGCCGCATCAGCACCGACAAGCACAAGACCGAAGACGAATATGCCGTACACTTCAAATCCCTCATTGAGCTTAACGGCTCGGAATGTAAAGGCTTTTGCGGAGGAATAATTTCATCCGTTGTGCCGACACTCACCCCGATACTGCAAAAAGCTATGGAAAAAGTCACCGGAAAGTCACCGCTTGTTGTCAGTCCGGGCATAAAGACCGGTCTCAACATCAAGATAGACAACCCCGCTCAGCTCGGCAGCGACCTTGCAGTTGGCGCTGTTGCTGCACTTGCGCTCTATCCAAAGCCGCTTATGGTCATCGACATGGGAACGGCAACGACTATCTGTGTCATTGACAAGGACGGCATATATCGGGGCGGTATCATAGCTCCGGGTGTCCGTGTTTCTATGGAATCCCTCACCAAAAACGCCGCACAGCTCCAGAGCATCGGATTGTATCCGCCGAAAAAGGCTATCGGCACAAACACCGCAGACTGTATGAGATCGGGACTCGTCTTCGGAAATGCCACAATGATCGACGGGCTTATCGACAGGATGAGCGAGGAGTTTGAGGGCACTCCGACTATAATAGCAACAGGCGGTCTTGCCGGAAACATTATCCCATACTGCAAACACAATATCATCCTCAACAATGAGCTTCTTCTTATCGGACTCAGAATAATCTATGACAAAAACACACAAATCTGAGTGCCGGAATTTTGAGTGTGGAGTGCCGGAGTGCCTCCGGTGTCAATTTAAAACGCAGAAACCCAGTCGAATCGCCCGCTTCGTACTCCATAAATGAACACTCTGGCTGCTATCATATACGTCCAAAATTTTAATAGTGGAATTATGGTTGTGCTTCGCACATAATATATAGAACTTCTCTCTTGACAAAAAGCTTTCCATAAAAAATTCACCCCCGACTTTAGCGTCAGGGGTGTTTTTTCATAATTGATGCTATTAACTTGATCCGAGCGAATGCGTCAGACAGAGTTGAGTGCAGAGGAACACCGCCGGACGTGAAAGAAAACAGCCAAAGTGAACCTTTATGGTTCACGACACGGACGGATGTTATGACACTTTCTGCGTTCCAAAATAGTCCGGTGCAGGTCACGCACTCAGTTGTCTGTATCGAAGAACTTGGAGTGGATAGCTGAAACAGCAGCGTCAGCATCTTTCTCGTCGATAAGTACGGAGACCTTGATCTCGCTTGTTGCGATCATGCGGATGTTGATCTGTGAATCATAAAGAGCCTCAAACATCTTTGTAGCAACACCTGCGTGGCTCTCCATGCCAGCACCGACAATAGAGATCTTTGCAACATTTTCGTCAACAAGAACGCTCTTGCCGCCTACATTTGCAACGTAGTCTTCCATTGCGGCAGCAGCATCCTTAGCGTTGTCCTTAGCAACTGTAAAGGAGATGTCCTTTGTGCCGTCTCTGCCGATAGACTGGAGAATGATATCAACATTGATGCCCTTTGAAGAGAGCTTTGAGAACATCTTGAATGCAAGACCCGGATTATCAGGTACACCTACAACTGAAACTCTGGCAATATTTGTGTCCTTTGCGACACCGCTTATCAACATTTTTTCCATTTTACCTGCCTCCTTAACAATAGTGCCGGGCGCTCTTGTAAGACTTGAAAGCACCTCAAGCTCGATATTATATTTCTTAGCCATTTCTACGCTTCTGTTATTAAGAACCTGTGCGCCGAGAGTTGCAAGCTCAAGCATCTCGTCGTATGAGATGTACTGGAGCTTTCTTGCGTTCTTGACCTTTCTCGGGTCTGCTGTATAAACACCCTCAACGTCGGTATAGATCTGACAAAGATCAGCGTGCATAGCCGCTGCGATAGCAACTGCGCTTGTATCTGAACCGCCTCTGCCGAGTGTGGTAACGTCTTCATAACGGTTGATTCCCTGGAAGCCTGCAACGATAACAATGTTTTTCTTGTCAAGCTCCTTGACGATCCTGTCTGTTCTTACACGCTTGATACGAGCGGAAGTATAGGCGGATGTTGTCTGGAAACCTGCCTGCCAGCCCAGAAGTGATACTACAGGGTAGCCAAGCTTCTCGATTGCCATAGCGAGCAGTGCAATTGAGATCTGCTCACCTGCTGCAAGAAGCATATCCTTTTCTCTTTTTGATGCATCCGGATTGATCTCGTTTGCCTTGTCGATAAGATCGTCTGTTGTGTCGCCCTGAGCAGATACTACAACGACAACACTGTTGCCCTTGCTGTATGTATCCGTAACGATTTTGGCAACATTGAAGACTCTCTCTGCATTTGCAACCGAGCTTCCGCCGAATTTCTGTACGATAAGACTCATTTTCTCTCCCCCAAAATTTTTATTATAAATCCGCAATGCGGATTTTCGACAATACTTTGATGCCGCTTTCTTCAAGTGCGGCAGCAGCCTTCTGCTGATCTGCAACGACCATGCTGTCTGTCACAAAAGCATATTCGTTTTCGGCAGAATCTGTTCTTGAAATGGTATGGGCGTTATTGAAAAGCTCCTTGACCTTCTGTTTTACCTGTTTTTTGTCAAGAGCGCTCTCAACTCTGATATAGACGGGATATTCTGTCTGTTCGTATGGCTTTACGATGCTTTCATCGCCGTCTGCCCAGTCAAGATACTTTCTTCTCTTGAGGTGCTTTACGCAGTCCATGATATCGGCAACAACGGCGCTTGCTGTCGGGAGCTTGCCTGCGCCCTTTCCGTAGAATACAACATCTCCGGTAGAGTCGCCTCTGACGAGAATTCCGTTGAAAACATCATCAACGCCTGCAAGCTGACTGGTTTTTTCTATGAGCATAGGTTCAACGGTTATATCAAGGGTATCGTCTTCAAGACGCTTTACCTGACCGATAAGCTTTATGACACCGCCCCATGAAGCGGCATAGGAAACATCCTCAAGAGATATCTTTGTGATGCCCTGAGTGTGGACATACTGAGGATATACGTGTTTTCCGTATGCAAGAGAGGCAAGTATGCTGATCTTTCTTCCGGCATCGTGACCTTCAACGTCTGCTGCGGGATTTCTTTCGGCATAGCCCAGCTTCTGAGCCATCGCAAGGGCATCGTCAAAGGACATATTTTCCCTTATCATCTTTGTAAGGATGAAGTTTGTTGTACCGTTGAGGATACCTGCGATCTCTATAACTTCATTTGCGGCAAGGCACTGGCTGAGAGGTCTTATGATCGGGATACCGCCGCCGACGCTTGCTTCAAAAAGGTAGTTTACGTTGTGTTCCTTTGCGATCTTCAGAAGCTCTGCGCCCTTTGTGGCAACAAGCTCCTTGTTTGAGGTAACAACGCTCTTGCCGTTTTCGAGACATCTTTTTGTGAACTCATAAGCGGGATTCACGCCGCCCATAACCTCAGCAACGACCTTGACCTCATCGTCATTTATGATATCCTCAAATGACTTTGTGAACTTATCCCGGAAGGGGCTGTCGGGAAAATCTCTGATATCAAGGATATACTTGATCCCGATCTCTTCCTTTGTGCGTCTTGCAATACTGTCCTTATGCTCCATAAGAACTTCAACAACACCGGAGCCTACAACTCCGTAGCCCATAACCGCCGCCTGTACCATAAATAAATCTCCTTATCATTTTGTATTCTGTTCCGCCGGTCAGTTTCCGGCGGGTATTTTTATTTTCACGGATGCACTATTCACCCGTTTCATCGTCTGGTTCTTCTTCGGAATAATCAGTTACCGGTTCTTCCTCGCTGTATTCGACCGGCTCATCCTCCGACAATTCCTCTTCGCTGCTTTCTTCTGGTTCATCCTCAGACCATTCTTCCTCGCTGCTTTCTTCTGGTTCGTCCTCGGAATCCTCATCCTCAGAATCCTCATCCTCAGAATCCTCGTCCTCGGAATTCTCATCCTCTGAGATCTCCGGTTCCTCAGGCTTGGTCGGGATCTTTTCATATCCCGGCATATTGTCAAAGGTATAATAGCCGACAGCCATATCATCTGTCATATAGCTGAGAAGATTTCCTGTCGTCTTGCTGAAATTATGCTGTTCAACATTCTGCGAAAGGCTGAATATCTTCTTTTCCTTGCCCTGGAGATATTCCTCCATAATGTCGTGCCACAGAACATGGACCTTGCTCTGCTCGGATTCAGCGATCTTTCCGGGATTGGAATGACCTGTCCAGATGCCTGCAACGGCATACGGCGATGCGCCGACGAACCAGTTATCAAACGAACTGTCGGTAGTACCGGTCTTTCCGATGATATCCCAGCCGTCTATGGCTGTTCTGTAGCCCATACCCTCTTCGCCGGAGTTGCAAACATCATGCAGCATCCTGTTCATAATGGTGGCTGTCTCTGCCGAGATAGTCCTGTCGGGCTGACCTCTGTCACGGTTGTCGAGAAGGATATTGCCGTCGCTGTCCTCTACCCAATAATATGTGTAAGGCTCATAATAATATCCCTCGTTGCAGAATATCGCATAAGAAGCGGTCATTTCTTCTACAGTAACGCCGCCCTTGAAGCCGCCGATGGAAAGACCTGCAAGATTGGACTTATCGTCCTCATCAAGGTGAGTAAAGTTGAGCTTGTCCGTCAGGAAGCTGTAAGCCTGATCCATGCCGACCATCCTGAGGACGCTCACGGTCGCAGCGTTTGAAGAGATGCTGAGCGCTCTTGTTGCCGTTATCAGACCGTAATATGAGTCGTACCAGTTTTTCGGGCCCATCACGGAGCTTCCGTCAGGAAGGTAGCTCCAGTTGGATGAGGGTTCGTCGAGTATAAGTGATGAATAGTGTATCTTTTTGCTTTCGATGGCAGGAGTGAAGGAAGTCAGCGGTTTTATCGTTGAACCGGGCTGCAGACGTGCCTGTGAAGCGTTATCCCAGAGAAGCCGTCCGTCTCTTTCCTGTCTGCCTCCGACTGTTGCAAGCACTCTGCCTTCAAAGTCCATCATCATAAAGCCAACGTCAAGCTTTTTGTCATCGGGCGTTGACCATTCACGTATCTTCTTTTCAGCGGCCTCCTGAGCCTTCTTGTCCATTGCGCTGTAGATTTTCAGACCCTTTGTATAGATGATCTCCTCTGCTTCTGCAACGGAAATGCGCTTTGCCTTTGCAAGGTCACGGGAAACATCACGGAAGAGCCTGTCATCGTACCAGCTCCAATCCTCTTCCTCCTCGATGATATAGCCGAAGAATCTGAGGTTCTCTGACTCCTTCATAGCCTTGTCATATTCTTCCTGTGTTATCATTTCCTGATTGAACATCTCGCCGAGAACGATCTCACGTCTTTTCTGGTTGTTTTCAGGGAAAATGAGCGGATCGAATGCGTATGGGTTCTGGGTTATGCCTGCTATCGCCGCACACTCGCAAACGGTGCAGTCCTTGATGTCCTTATTGAAATAGAGCCTTGCAGCGGACTGGACTCCCCGGCATCCGCTTCCGTAGTTTACGATATTAAGATAGGCCTCGAGGATATCGTCCTTTGTATATTCCTTTTCGAGCTGTATCGCACGGAAGATCTCCCTGAGCTTACGTGTGATGCTCACTTCGTTATCGTTGGTTATGTTTTTGATGAGCTGCTGGGTGATGGTCGAACCGCCGAAGTCATCCTGACCGGTGGCAAGGCTGTAGACAGCGCCGCCTGTTCTGTACCAGTCAACGCCCTCATGCTCATAGAAACGCTTGTCCTCAATAGCGATCTGTGCATTGACCATATTCTGCGGGATGTCCTTGAACTTGACCCATACTCTGTTTTCGGTGGAATAAAGGCTCTTGTCGGGCTTTGACGGGAAATTGCCATTATCATCCTTGATATAGACATGGCTCGTTTCAACGAAGGATATCTCTTCAAGATTGATCGTGTTCGGCTCGTTTGCAATGTCTATGACGTAGAACATGACAGAGACACCGACGACGACACCGGTAATTATCATCACCAGAAAGGCAGTCACCAGAAGTTTTGCGATGAGCGCAAAGGTCTCCTTAAAAACCGCACCAACGGATACGGAAGACTTTCCGGCAGTGTCGTTATAGTTGCTGATATCTGTTTTTCTCACAGAACATGCCCTCCCTTTTCAGCGTTTTTGTGTTGATTATTGTACGATACGGCTCTTTTTAAACGTGACTTTCCGGTCACGAATACATTCACGCAAGTTACCTATAGTATTATACCATAAAATAAGAAAAATGGAATCTTTTTTTTCAGAAATTAAAAAACAGCTTACAATATCTATATTTTGCAAAAAAATAAGTTATAATATTATGAATAATTGCACAAAATTTCCCAAAAATATAGACAGAGGTGACGTGTTTTGAAACAGATAATTATTATCACAGGCATAATTGCCTTTGTTTGTATACTGCTGACATCGGGATATCCCTCCTATGGAACAGGCACTGACGGACATTCCACAGCAAAAGCCGCAGAGTTCTCACGTCAGGAAGAGTCCGGCGATGAAAGCATTGAAGAAACATCCTACACTTTGAAGGAATACCGGAGCCGTCTTGCGGTTTTCAAAAACAACAACAGTCTGCCGATCTATGTAACGAATGTTTTTATAAACGATCTTCCAAAAGCTGACAGGAACGAACTCTCCAAGGGTCTGACTGTAAAGACCCGCCGTGAACTTGACCGTCTTATCGAGGACTATTGCAGCTGACATCAGTGCGTGACAGCACGGGACTATTATGCTGCCGGCGCTGTCACGCACCTTTCGACCAGTTTTTTGGGATTCTTAGGCAATATTTATCATTATTGGAATTTTTTATAAACATATTATTGTTGGATTTTTTCCTTATTTGTATTATTATAATACAGATTAGATATTTTTAACAAATATGTGCATAAAATTATATGTTATTTATAATTTTTTTAAAAAATCCAAAAATATGGTGACAAATCTGAAAAAATAGTATATAATATAGATGTTAAAGTGTAAAGCTATAACAGGGGGTTAAAAAAATGTACAGCATGATTTCTTATTGGCTAAAGTTTTACAGGCATGAGTGTGGTCTTACTCAGCAGCAGGTCGCTGACAGGCTGAAAATTGAGCGCTCGACCTACACTTATTATGAGACCGGTAAAACAAAGCCGGACATCAACACTCTCATCAAGATCGCAAGGGTGTACAATATCAGCTACACCAAACTTCTTGAGGGAATCGAGGCGGAACTTGAGGACGCTGTCTCAGATATCCATTCGGGCGCACCGTCAGAGGATGATGACACTCTCAAGTATCGTACTCACGCAACTACCAAATATGAGGTTGAGCTTCTCTTTGTTGTCAGGAATCTTACTCCGAAACAGAGAAAAGAAGTCATGAGCCTCGCAAAGAAGCTCGTCAGTGAAACTGAGGCTTCCAAGTAACTACCTAATCTTTCCAAAAGAGCGGCGCTTCTGCGCTGCTTTTTTGTCCCGTATTATACAGCCCCTGAAATAATATCACCGGCAGTTCAGAGTCATGCCCTGAGCTGCCGGTAATTTTTTGAGATATCATTCTGCCATCAGCCTGACTGCTTCAAGACAGATCTCGGCGTGTTTCCAGAAGTTTTCTTCCGTCATTCCCTCGTCAGCATCGTGTATCCTTGACGGGTCGCCTTCAAATACAGGACCGAATGCTGCACCCCTGTTCCTCAGCACTCTTGCATAAGTCCCGCCGCCTGTCGAATAGATCTTTGCGTCCTCTCCGGTCACATTCCTGTAGGCTTCCTTGAGTATGCCGATGACAGGAGTGTTCTCGCTGATATAGAGCGGCGGCTCGTGGTTTATCATCCTCGTCATAAGACCGTCGTAGGATGCCCTCTCCCTGACCTTTTCAAATATTTCTTCGCTGTCTGCGGATACGGGATATCTTATGTCTATCTGCGCTCTCGAAACGCACTCGTCAATATCCACAACGCCCACATTTAAAGTCAGCTCACCGGATTCCTTATCCCTGCAGGCAATGCCAAGCGACCTGCCGTTGGTTTCAAGTCCTATCGCATCATCTATGAACCCGCAAAGGCTGCCAAGCACAAGCTGTCCGAAATTTGCCGCAAGTATCCTGATGAGGTGCGTTGCAGAGTTCAGACCGCTCTGCGGAACGGAAGCATGAGCCGCCTTTCCTGTGGCTGCAATGCGCAGACCGTCCATAGTATAGATAAAATCATATTCTCCGGGCTTTGCATCGGCAAAACGCCTGAGCTGGTGATCTTCGTTCTCGGTGCAGTCTATCAGTGCATAAGCCTTTGATGGCACTGCATTTACCGCTCCTCCCGAATGGAATTCCGTGAGTGTCGTGCCGTCGTGCTGCTGTGAATAGACCTCTATCTGCATGATGCCCTTTTCGCTTGTGCAGATGCCGTATTCGGAATCAGGCGTGAACGCCATATCCGGCACTCTCTCCTGACCAAAATAGACCTCCATATCATTCATGCCGATCTCTTCTCCGGCACCAAAAATCACCCTGAGCCTTTTCTTTGGAACAATGCCGTTGTCTTTGAGCGCTTTAAGGCAGTACAGTGCGATAACGGCAGGTCCCTTGTCATCAACGACACCTCGTCCGCATATCCTGCCGTCCTTTATTGTCAGCTCAAAAGGCTCTGTACTCCAGCCGTCTCCTGCCGGAACAACATCAACATGAGTGAGTACGGCTGCGATCTCATCGCCTTCGCCGTATTCTGCATGACCGGCAACACCGCCGATATTTTCAGTTTTAAAGCCCATCTGTGATGCACGGCTGAGGATGTATCCGAGCGCCTCAGAAGCCGCATTTTTGTCGGCTGACGATACCGAGCGTATGCTGACAAGTTCTCTGAGGTCTCTCATAATGTCGTCTTTATACTGTAATATTATTTCTCCAAAACCCATATTCTCATCTCCGGAACAGTCAATCTTTCTGTTTCTTTTCCTTTTTATTATTATCCGTTTTTTCCTCGTTTATGATAGTAGTCTCAATGCGGTAGCGTGGACGCTGCTTTACTTCGCTGTAGATCTTTCCGACGTAGCTTCCGACGATACCGATACAAAGCATTTCAAGTCCGCCGATGAACCATATCGAACACAAAAGCGATGTCCAGCCGGCTGTTGCGATGCCGAGAATGAGAGACACAATGGCATAGATGAACCCGATAAAGCTCAGCACACACATGATTATGCCGACATTCGTGATGATCTTCAGCGGCTTTACGCTGAATGAGGTGATGCCGTCAAAGGCAAATTTCAGCATTTTTTTGAGCGGATATTTTGATTCGCCTGCAAAGCGTTCATTGCGCTCATAATAGACATAATCGCTCCTGTAGCCGATGAGCGGGACTATACCTCTCAAAAACAGGTTGACTTCCTTATATTCGGAGAGTGCGTCGAGCGCTCTGCTTCCGAGAAGTCTGTAGTCGGCATGGTTGTAGACGATATCAACGCCGAGAGCCTTCATAAACTTATAATAGCCCTGAGCCGTAGTGCGCTTGAAGAAGGTATCCTTCTTTCGACTGTTCCTTACGCCGTAAACGACCTCACAGCCGTCCATATATTTTTCGATAAACTCGTCTATGACCTCGATATCGTCCTGAAGGTCGGCGTCAAGCGAGATAACGCAGTCGCAGCAATTGTCCTTTGCGGTCATAAGTCCGCTGAGAAGAGCATTCTGATGTCCTCTGTTGCGTGAAAGCTTTACACCGCCGACGTATTTGTTCTCGGCTGATTTTTCCTGGATTATCTCCCATGTCCTGTCCTTGCTTCCGTCGTCAACAAACAGCATACGGCTTGTTTCGTCAGCCTTTCCGGCAGCGATAAGCTTTGTAAGCTTTTCGGTGAGCCTTTTTACTGTTTCGTTAAGAACCTCTTCCTCGTTATAACAAGGAACTACAAAATATACCTTTGGCATTTTTAAGTCTCCTTTTGTCTCTGTTGTCTGTATCAGTTTTTGGTTTTATTGGCAACGTCAAGCAGCACCGTCACATTTCCCTCGACCCAGCAGTCACTGAACTGGTCAGTAAAAGTGAACGACACAGGGCAGCTGTAAAGAGTGCCGCTGCTGATCTTCATATCTGACATATCCACCTCTGCCGTTATCGGGATATTTACTGCTTCACCAAGCTCAATGGCCTTTATTTTTGTTTTCGGTCCGATCACAGTGACCTTCAGCGGCTTTGTGAGCCTTACTGTTTTGTTTGACGGCTGGTTGATATATTTTATCTTGCTGACGGTGAATTCTTTTTCTTCCATTCCGGAAAGATCAAAAACAACATCAGCCTCATCAGCGCCCGCTATTATGCTCCATCCTGCAGGTATCGAAAGCTTTCCTTTTAGGAACGAATAATTTTCCTTGGTAACGGTGGAGAAGTCTATCTCCTGAGTCTCGATGACAGGAGCAGATTCATCGAGCTGACCTGCCGCAGAAACCGAATCCGGAGTAACGGTGCATATATCCTCAACGGTAGAAGCAAGGTAGTCCGGAACGTTTACTATCTTTGGCTTTACTGAAACAGTAACACGCTTTTGTACCGGTATCGTCACTTTTACAGAGGAGATATCCGCCTTGAGATATGAGCTTTCGATGACCTTGCCGTCTCCGTCCCTATATACTAAAGGAACGTCAACGACCATCTGTTCAGTAACGACATCGTCCACTTCATATTCCGCATCGACTTCTTTTATCTTATCAACAATAGTTGACGGTCCCTTTATTTTCACTGTTCTTACCGACATTTTTTTATCGTCGGAATAATAGAGTGAGCCTGAGCTGTCCTTTTTATATTCTACCTTGTCGGTTATAGTGATCTCAGTCTCCTTGTTTTCGTCAACGAACACGGTCACGCTTGACGGCGTCACGGTAGAAACGAACTTATAGTCCTCTTTTATACTCTTCTTTTTTGCAACGAGGTCAATAGTATATTCACCGGGCTTTGTGATGGAGCTGACATCATCGGATGTGATCTTTATATCATTTTTGTTTATGCCTGTAACGATCAGGAAATTTCCGGAAATGCTGACCTCCGCCCTTGCATCCGTACCGGAAAAGTATTCAAGCTTATCGGGAAGATCAGGCAGCGTTACCGGTATATCCGTCACGGTAAAGACTGTTGCGTCCTCAGACGTTGAGGCGACCATTATCCATGCAATGAATGCGACAAGGATCGAAAAAAGCATGACGAATTTATCATTATAAAACAGCTTGAAGCTCAGCTTATTTTTTATTTTTTTCATTTTTTCTTCCCTTCTTCGGTGCATAGTCAGCAGGAGCGCTTTCTGTTTTTTCCTCCGCCTTCGGGAGGAGC
This sequence comes from Ruminococcaceae bacterium UBA1244, assembly GCA_002308635.1. Lineage (GTDB taxonomy): Bacteria > Bacillota > Clostridia > Oscillospirales > Acutalibacteraceae > UBA1213. The sequence continues at coordinate 19,144 of DBWG01000097.1, forward strand.
ATTTCTTCAAGAGCAACGCTCAGGGTCTCTCTTGTATAGTCACGGGTCAATATCCCGTTGAGAGCGATGGAGATATTGCCTGTCTCTTCAGAAACGACTACTGCAACGGCATCGCTGTTTTCGCTGATACCGATAGCCGCTCTGTGTCTTGTACCGAGTTCGGAGCTGACAAGGCTGTTATTGCGTGTCAGCGGAAGGATACATCCCGCAGCGTGTATTTTTCCTTCACGCACCACCATTGCGCCGTCGTGCAGCGGTGCTTTGTTGAAGAAAATATTGCCGATAATGGAAACTGACGGTTCGGCATCTACAACTGTACCGGTATTTATGATATCGCCAAGCTTTGTCTGACGCTCAAAAACGATAAGAGCGCCGGTCTTGCTGCGCTGGAAGTTGTTTGCCGCCTCTGAAACACAGTGTATTGCCTGTTTGATATCCTTAACTTTTTCTTCTTCAAACTTATCTCCGCCGGAAAACTTGTTCCAGTATTTTGCGATCTTGCTTCTGCCGATATGTTCAAGTGCGCTTCTGAGCTCCGGCTGGAACACAATGAGTACAGCGAGCACAGAAAACTGAAAAAATGATGTAAACAGTGCGTTCAGCATTTTGAGCTGGAAGATGCCCGATATGAAAAAGGCGATCAACAGCACAAGGATACCCTTGACAAGCTGTTCGGCTCTTGTCTCACGGACGATCTTTATCAAGTTATAGATTATGAACGAAACGACCATTATATCAAGAACGTCTGTCGCATGAAAAGTCATCATCAATGCGATAAATACGTTATAAGCGTTAACGATCTCCTCCCACAAAAGTAACTCCTCCCTGTTTTTGCTGCCATCGCCGGTGCAGCACGTCCGATTTGCGTCGGCTTTCCGCATTTTTGATAAAAACGCATACAGACCCACAATTATATTTTATCACATAAAGAAAAATTATCAACAGTTTTTTTATATTTTTTGTGCGTGACCGCACTGGACAACTCCGAACACGCTCCCTTACGGTCGCTCACTTATTCGGGTGCGAACATTCAGGAACGCACATCCG
>DBWG01000097.1:20215-27055 GCA_002308635.1 Ruminococcaceae bacterium UBA1244
CTCCTTCTATTACCGCAGTCGCCCTTAACGGGCTTTGTGCTGCTTCTTCAATAACGGATAATTCATTATTCTTTTATACTTTTCCGCACCTGCTGAACAGTGTGTGACAGCACTGAATGTGTTTACAACAGCGGATGACCCCGCTGGACAATTTGCGCTCAACTTCTTCCGCATCGGATGATTCAATTCTGCGGCGATAAAATATATGATTCGTAGGAATTTGAGTGCGATCAAGGGTACGGCAGCTTGCCGCCGGCTTTGGTTCAATACAAAAGCTGTATGCAGAATGTCTGTGATAATGTGCCGCAGACATCCTGCACGTTTTTCTGACAATATTTACCTTTATCTCCGCTCTTAAATCGACTCTATGATCTGCCGTACTGCCATTGACACACGGTCTGCCTCCTGAACAGTATTGAACACTGACGGCGATATCCTTATTGCACCGATCTTTTCTGTTCCGACAGCTTTGTGAGCGGCAGGACTGCAGTGAAGCCCCGCCCTTAATGCGATACCGTAGGAGCTGAGTTTCTTTGCGGCTGTCTCGCTGTCAAGTCCTCTGATATTGAACGAGAGTATCGGGACAAAGTGTTTCTCATCCGGCTCTGGCATATAAAGCTCTGCTCCCTTCATTGCAGAAAGCTGTCTGTAAAGCCGTTTTATCAGCATCATTTCATGCCGGAACGCTCTTTCTGTCCCGTATTGTGAAATAAATTCTATTCCGGCTCTGAGACCTGCGATACCGGGGACATTTGGTGTTCCGCTTTCAAGCCTGTCGGGAAGCTCGGACGGCTGTTCAAAAAAAGACGAATAACTGCCTGTTCCGCCCTCTATAAGCGGCTGTGGAATAGTTTCACCGCCTATTATCAGCAGACCCGTACCCATCGGCCCGTACAGTCCTTTGTGACCGGCAACACATAAAAAATCTATCCTGCTGTCCATGATATCTATTGGAACAACACCGGCACTCTGTGCGGCATCAACTGCAATCAGAAGCCCATATTCATGCGCAAGTGCGGCAAGCCTTTCTACAGGAAGCCTTATTCCCCAGACATTTGATGCCTGTGTGCATACTATCATCCTTGTTTTTGCATTTATGCTCTTTCTGAATGAATCCACCGTTTTATCGTTGTCCTGCGGAAAGACCTTTGCGGCGGTATAGGTCACACCGTTTTTTAAAAGTCCTTCAAGCGGTCTCATAACGGCATTGTGTTCCATGTCAGAAACAACAACGTGATCTCCGCTTTTGAGAATACCTTTCAGGACGATATTCATTGCAGACGTACAGTTGAGAGTAATTATCACTCTTTCCTCAGAAGCGGCATTAAAAAAATGTGCTGCGGCTTTTCTCGTCCTGAATATCTCTTCCGAAGCCCTCATAGACAGTTTATGACCGCTTCGTCCGGGATTTGCCGAATATCTTACAGCGGCAGCGGATGCTTCCCGAACCGTCTTCGGCTTTGGAAAGGTCGTTGCCGAATTATCAAAATATATCACAGCTTTTTGCTCCCTTCTGTCCTGCCGATGACCCTGACCCCGCTGTTTTTCAATATCTCTTCTGCACGGTCAGTATCATTCGGAACAAAAAGGCTGTATCCGCAGCCCTTTACAAGACTGTTTTTAGGAGTGCGCTCTATAGAGGATTTGATGCCGTACTGCGAAAGGATATCCCTGCCCCTCATCGCATAAGTGACGGACGACACCATAATAAGCGGCTTATCCATAATTATCACCTCACTCATTACATTATATGAACAACAATGTAAGTTGTGCGTGCGGCAAGCTGCCGGTGGGTGACCGCACTGAACGTGTTTACAGCGATCCAAAATAATAATAGCAAAACTGAGGAGCGTGGAGTTAATTGGATTGCTATAGAACGCAGACTCACCTGTATAAAGCTGCTGCATTGTACCGTGGAGATAAAATTTCATATACAAAAAACAAAATGCGAAGTTGATGCCGGAAACTCTCCGACGCCAACTTCGCTTTCAGATCAATATACTATATTGCAGTGCCTTCGCCGCCCTAAGCGGACAGCGCCCCTTTGTTATTATCAGTTTATGCCCATGAATTTTGTCATGTCCTTGAATGTCTCTTCCGCAATATCAGCGGCTTCCTGCTGAGATTTGCCAACGGCTGTAACATAGACCTTTATCTTCGGCTCTGTGCCGGAAGGTCTTACTATGACAGCTCCGCCGCCTTCGAGTGAATACGAAAGCACATTTGACTTCGGAAGCTTTATCTCTGCCGTTTCACCTGTTACGAGATCCTTAGTATAGGATTCAAGGTAATCAGCTAACTCAATGATCTTCTTTCCGCAGACGGAAACAGGCGGCTCTTTTCTGAGAGATTCCATAATGTCAGCCATCTTCTTCATGCCGGCGGCTCCGTCAAATTCAAAGCTTTCAGTCCTGTTGAGATAGTGACCGAACTCATTGTAGATCGAGGTCATAACATCGTCAAGGCTCAGTCCCTGCTGACGGTAATATGCCGCCATTTCACAGATGAGCATTGATGCAACAACTGCGTCCTTATCTCTGACGTATGTTCCGGCAAGATAGCCATAGCTCTCTTCAAAGCCGAAAACATAGCGGTATTCTTCATTTTTCTGTTCAAGGAGAAGTATCTGCTCGCCGATGTATTTGAATCCGGTGAGAACGACCTTCAGTTCACAGCCGTATTTTTCACAGATGCGGTCAACAAGCTTGCTCGTAACAACTGTCTTTACGGCAACGGGAGCTTCGGGAAGTGTGCCCTTTGCTTTCCTGCACGAAAGGATATAGTTCATAAGCATGATACCCGTTTCGTTTCCGGTCATAAGACGGTAGCCGTCCTTTGTCTTTACTGCGATGCCCACACGGTCGCTGTCAGGGTCTGTTGCAAGGAGCAGATCAGCCTGTTCCTTTTCGCAGAGCTTCAGTCCGAGAGCAAGGGCTTCCTTTATCTCAGGATTTGGATAAGGACAGGTGGTAAAGTTTCCGTCAGGCATTTCCTGTTCGGGAACAACTGTGATATCCTCAACGCCGATCCTGCCGAGTACTTTTCTTACGAGCTTGTTGCCTGCGCCGTTGAGCGGAGAATAGACTATTTTCAGCCCTGAGCCCTTGCAGACACCCTCGTTTACGGTCTGAGCCTGAACATTGTCAAGATACTTCTCATAAAGCTCATCCGAAACTATCTCTATCATGCCGTTCTTTACGGCTTCATCAAAATCAACTAATTTTATATCTCCGTTGAAGTAGCCGACATTCTGCATTTCTTTGTAGACGCTGTCAGCGTTAACGTCCGTCATCTGACAGCCGTCATCTCCGTAGCACTTATATCCGTTGTATTTTGCGGGATTGTGGCTCGCTGTTATCATTATTCCGGCACTTGTTTTAAGCTCCCTGACAAGATATGAAACAACAGGAGTAGGCTCAAGCTCAGCCGTGATATACGCCTTTATTCCGTTTGCGGCAAGCACTCTTGCGGCTTCACGTGCAAAAAGGTCAGCCTTGATCCTCGAGTCGAACGAGATCGCAACAGACGGATCCTTGCATCTTTTGTTAAGTGAATTTGCAAGTCCCTGTGTTGCTTTTCTTACTGTGTAGATGTTCATTCTGTTTGTACCTGCGCCGATGATCCCTCTCAAACCGGCAGTACCGAACTTCAATTCACGATAAAAACATTCGTAAATTGCATCTTCATCATCGCTGACAGCATTGAGTTCGGTGATAAGATCCTTATCGTCCACCGCATTTTCGAGCCACATTTTATAATGTTCTCTGATCTCCATTTCTAATCCCCCAATTCGACATGATCTCTTGATCACATCAGCTAAATTTGTATTATAATATCATATTTTCCTTTTTATTTCAAGATTTTCCCGCAGTTTTTTTATATTTTTTTATATTTCGCCAAATATTGACAGTAAATGAAAATCACGCCAAAAACGATATTCCATGGTATCGCTGTTAAATTTTGTGAATATCCGGTGTTTTTTATGGCATATAGGTATAATCAATATAAATTCATTTGAAATATATTAAAATTGTACATATTTTATGCTTGTTTTATGGCACAAAATCGTTTACAATATAACTATGGTATTTTCATGGTAAAATTCTGACCGGAGGTCTCCTTATGTCACCAGAACAGACAGATACGATCAATAACCGCCCGCTCCGCCGCTCCAGCTTTGAGTCCGAAAGGAACATCACCTCGTCCGGCGGCGCATCCCCTAAAAGATCCGGATTCAGACTGCAGAAGCCCGTTATCATTGCGGCTGTTATCCTTGCAGTCACGGCAGTGATATTTGCTTTTTGGGGCACATTCTTCTGCAACACTCTCGAAAATAAAATATGGGTGCTGCACTTTACAGTTGAAGGCAAGGAACATCAGATCGGTTTCCGCTTCGGTGAAGAAAACGAGTGCCTGCTCTACAACGGCGGCTTCGTCAACAACGGCAGATATTCCATCACAAAGGGTCTCAACGGAAAGGAGACTCTCTCCATAGAACTCACGGAATACGGTCAGCCGCCCATCTCAAACAATTTCAATTATGAGATAACCGGAAATATATTCTCCGGCAGAAACCTGACTCTCACCGACCTCAGCGGCGAAAACCTGATACGCAGCATTACAGGCATCGACAAGGACAGTGCAGATCTCGTCTGCGACTATACTGAGGAAAACGGCAAAAAGTATTACAAATACACCCTCTCGGCAGAGGACAGCTTTGAAACGGAATATGACCGCTATCCGGACGGAAAGACAGACTCTGAGCTTTCCGGCACATGGTACTGCAAAATGGACGATTCCGTATATGACCATACATACACATTCAATGACGACGGCACACTTACGATAAAATTCAGGGACTTCACCATCAACGGCTGCTACACCGCAGAAAACGGCAGCGGAAAATTCAATGCGGTGTTCGGCAACGGCTCTGTCTCAAACAACAAAATGACCTATGAGATCAAGGACGGCGTCCTGACTCTCACAATGAACGATGTCCCCGAAAAATGTACAAAGACGGACGGCTCTGATGTTTTTGAATCAGAAGTAAGATAATGCCGCTGCGGTGCTTTCAGTGTTTTTTTATTACAGCCGACTGTGTTCAGTCTGAACATTCATTCATATAAATCTTATTCAAAGGAGAGTTATTATGTTAAAAGATTCTTGGAGCGTATTCAAAAGCGGAACCGATATCAGAGGTGTTGCTGTAGACGGCGCAGGCTTTGAAGTAAATATGACAGAGGATGCCGTAAGAGCTATGATAAACGGCTTTGTACTCTGGCTCTGCAAAAAAACAGGCAAAACTGCTCCCGAACTAAAGATCTCCGTAGGACGTGATTCACGCATCTCAGGTCCTGCTATCGCTAAAACCACCATAAAGACCCTTGTAAATTCGGGAGTCCTCGTTGTTGACTGCGACATGGCTTCAACTCCTGCAATGTTTATGACTACAGTAGAGCTGGGCTGCGACGGTGCAGTACAGATCACTGCAAGCCATCACCCCTATTACAGAAACGGCCTTAAATTCTTTACCCGTGAGGGCGGTCTTGAGGGCAGCGATATCACAGCTATCCTTGAATATGCTCAGAACAACGAAAAACCGGAGTTCAGTGACTGCGGCAGAATCGTTGAAAACGACTTTATGACGTATTATGCAGGCATCCTCCGTGAGATCATCAAGAAGGGCGTAAACTCAAAGGACGACTATCACCATCCCCTCAAGGGCTTTAAGATCGTTGTTGACGCAGGCAACGGTGTCGGCGGCTTCTATGCCTATGACGTTCTCGGACTTCTCGGCGCAGACGTAAGAGGCAGCCAGTTCCTCGATCCCAACGGTATGTTCCCGAACCACATCCCGAATCCTGAGGACAAGGACGCTATGGCGGCTATCTGTGAGGCTGTTAAATATGCGGGCGCAGATCTCGGCGTTATCTTTGACACCGACGTTGACCGCTGCGGCGCTGTAGGCCCTGACGGAAAAGAGATCAACCGCAACCGTCTTGTTGCTCTTGCGGCAGCTATCGCACTCGAAGGAAACAACAAGGGCGGACTTATCGTTACCGATTCCATCACATCCTCCGGTCTTAAAGAGTTTATCGAAAAGGATCTCGGCGGAAAGCACCTCAGATTCAAGAGAGGCTATAAGAACGTTATCGACGAGGCAATAAGACAGAACGAAAACAAAGTGAACTGCCCGCTTGCCATCGAAACATCAGGCCATGCCGCTATGAAAGAAAACTACTTCCTTGATGACGGCGCATATCTTGTAACAAAGATCATCATTAAGGCTGCACAGCTCCGCAAGGAGGGCAAAACTCTTGACAGCCTCATCGCAAACCTCAAAGAGCCTGTTGAGAGCAAGGAGATCAGAATAAAGATAACCGAAAAGGATTTCCGTTCCTACGGCGAAAAGGTCATCAAGGAACTCAACAAATTTGCTGCCGGAAAGAAAGATTTCAAAATCGCTGACGACAACCATGAGGGTATCCGTGTTTCATTCGGAAAGAATGACGGCGACGGCTGGTTCCTGCTCCGTCTGAGCGTTCACGACCCGATCATGCCGCTGAATATCGAAAGCGACAGCGAGGGCGGCGTTGAAAAGATCTACGCAAAGATAAAGCCGTTCCTTGAGGACTGCGAGGGTCTTGATACCTATGTAAAGAAAGCTGTTCCCGCAAAGACAAAGAAGGAAGCTCCTCTCACCGTAGTCGAAGGCAAAAAGAAAGCCTCTGCTGCTTCTGCAAAAGATGCAAAGGAACCTGTTCTCACAGTAGTTGATAAAGCCAAGACCGCTCCCGTAAAGGAAGAAGCTCCTAAGGCTGAACCCGCTCCCGCTAAGGA
>DBWG01000047.1:0-18538 GCA_002308635.1 Ruminococcaceae bacterium UBA1244
GCGACCAGATGTCGCCGAAGGTTTTCAGAAAGCACCGGCCTGAGCTGACAGAGCGTATCAGGAAATGGATCGCATCGGATCAAACCTACACAGTCCGGTTCGGTATCGGGATGCTGATGGAGCATTATCTGGATGATGACTTCGAGATCACATATCCGGAAATGGCCGCATCTGTCCGGTCGGCGGAATACTATGTCAATATGATGACTGCCTGGTATTTTGCAACGGCTTTTGCAAAACAGTTTGACGCTGTGATCCCTTACTTTGAAAACCGTGTCCTTGACAAATGGACACATAACAAGGCTATCGTCAAGGCAACAGAAAGCCGCAGGATAACCCCCGAACAAAAAACATACCTCAAAAGTCTCAGAAGATGAAAAAGCGGCTTCGGCCGCTTTTTTTATTCGGGGAATAATAATCCACATCAATGTAAAAAATGTAAATATTTTTTAAAATACATTGCATTATCGTTTTTTTTCGGTTATTATTATAGTGGGTAGGAATATCGGAATAATAGCCAAATATTCCGCAGTTTCTTTGAAATACTTTGTCAGATCGGAGGATGACCGTCTTGCATAAAGAGATTATCTACGAATATTTCGGACGACAAAAAAACGATATGGAGTCGTCAGCGATACCTTTTGTGATTTTTCAATATATAGATTCTGAAACATACGTTGTATTGGTCTCTGACGGTATGTGCCGCCTTTTTGAATCAAAAAGAACCGAAGTTTCAAAAACCCTGAAAAATACGATCTATACTACAGTTCATCCCGAAGATGTTGAAAAGCTGTCTTCCGCATGGAAAAAATTCGTTACCGAGGACGCAGACTTCAATATTGTGTTCAGAAAGATCATAAACAACAGCCTGCGCAGCATACACGCACAGGGAACAAGCCATTACACCGATACGGGAGAAAAGCTGTATACCATCTGGTGCAGCGATGTTACGGATATCGTCAATGCCGAAAAGATCAATACCTACTACGATAAGCTCACAGGACTTCCGAATATGTCTGCTTTCGGAGTGCTTGCTGCTCAGGAAAGAGAACGGATGCAGCGCAAGGGCACAGTTTCTGCTTTTGTATATTTTGATATCCGTGATATGAAGGCGATCAACGAAAAATACGGCTTTGCAAGAGGAAACGGCGTTATTTCAGGAGCGGCATTCGTATTGAAGGATATTTTTGAAAAGGATGCTATAGCAAGATTTTCGGATGACCATTTTGTTGTACTGACTGAGAAAAAACACCTTGAACAAAAAATAGAGCAGGTCAACGACCAGATACTCCGCAATCCGATGGGAATACCCGTTCAGGTCTGCGCAGGAATATATCTGGATTCCGGCACAGGTCTTGACATATATGCAGCCTGCGACAGAGCAAGACTTGCGTGTAATGCAGTCAAGGGCGACTATACAAGAAAATACCACGTTTTTGACCGTGATATGTTTACGGAATACCGTCAGCGCCGCCATGTTCTTAATCACTTTGATGAAGCTCTCGAAAGCGGCAGCATAAAGCTTTATTATCAGCCGATAATCCGTACCGTGACCGGAAAGATATGCGATATGGAAGCACTGGCAAGATGGATAGACCCCGAAAAGGGTATGCTCCCGCCGTCACAGTTCATTCCTGTGCTTGAGGACAACAGGCTCATACATAAACTGGATTTTTATATGCTCCGAAAAATATGCGAGAGCATTGCATATCAGAAAAGCCAGAATATGCCGCTGGTGCCTGTATCCGTGAACCTGTCACGCACCAACTTTGAGATATGCGACGTGTTTGACGAGGTGCTTGCGATAGTAAATGAATATAACATCGCACATCATCTCCTCACGGTGGAAATAACCGAAAGCGCCTTCATCAAGAATCAGCAGTTTCTGAGAAACCAGATCGACAGATTCCGTGAAGCGGGCTTCAATGTATGGATGGATGACTTCGGAAGCGAATATTCCTCTCTGAATACACTTCAGGAATACAGCTTTGATCTCATAAAGCTTGATATGCGCTTTATGAAAAATTTCAGCCTCACCGGAAAAAATCACTTCATTCTGTCTGACATCATCGGCATGATATCACGTCTCGGAGTCAGCACCCTTGCAGAAGGCGTTCAGACAAAGGAGCAGCTTCATTTTCTGAGAGATGCCGGATGCGACAAGGTGCAGGGATATCTTTTCAGCAAGCCTATGCCCTGTGAATATTTCTACAACAAGGAAAGGGTATTCAACGGACTTGAATATGACGATATCGCAAGCACTGTTTATTATGACAAAATAACCATGACCAGTCTTGAACCGACAAACGCCTTTGATATTTTCGGCGGCTTCTTCGGCGACACAAGTGAAGTTCCGATCGCAGTGCTTGAATTCAAGAATAAGCAGTTCAGGATATTAAAAGCAAACAATTCCTACAAGTCTTTTCTTGAAGAGCTTGGAGAAGACAAAGAAAAGATCTACGGTGACTTTTATGAATGGTACAGGGATCCTCCGGAGCTGCTTGCAATGGCTGCAAAGAGAAGCCTTGAAAAGCGAGGAGCCGAAAACATACTTTTAGAACACATAAACGGTGTGAGCATCTCAGCACGTCTTATTTATATAGCCCACGACAAGAAATATTCACGGGCATCATTCCTCATAATAGTCAGAAAATTCGGCCGTCCTCCCGAACTTCCGGGCGGATGAGCGGGTGCCCCAGCAGGACGACTCCGACACCGCTCCCTTATGACCGCTCACTTCTTTCAGTGCTGCACTTCAGGAACGCACATCCGGTGCATCGGCACAGCCGCCTATGTTATCCTATCTGACGCCGTCGCCCTTGACGGGCTTTAGGCTGCTTCTTTTATATTTTTCCGCACCTGCTTTATTCAGAGCGTCAAATGCAGAAAAATTAAGCAGCGAATCTATCAAGTGCCGATAACACGCACCACATACTTGTATATTCATCTCGGATATGGTAAAATAGCATCAGTACATTGTTTGTATAAAACAATTAAAAAAGGATGGATCAAAATGAACTCCGTAAAAAGAATATTTGTAGAAAAAAGAGACGGCTTTGATGTCGAAGCCTCAAACCTCATGGCAGACCTGAGAAATAATCTCGGTCTGAAAGCTATCCAAAAGGTACGCATCATCAACCGCTACGACATAAGCGGTCTCGAAGGCGAAAGCTTTGAAAAGGCAAAGAATACTATCCTCAGCGAAACTAACGCAGATACCGTTTATGATGAATTTCTGCCCGAAGACAAGGATTTCCGCATCTTTGCTATGGAATACCTCCCCGGTCAGTACGATCAGAGAGCAGATTCCGCCGCACAGTGCGTTCAGCTCCTCACTCAGGGCGAACGTCCCGATGTTGTGAGCGCAAAGCTTATCGCAGTCAAGGGCGATATCACTGACGATGAGTTTATAAAGATACAGCACTACCTTATCAACCCCGTTGAATCAAGAAAGGCTTCTCTCGAAAAGCCTGAGTCACTCGACATGAAAGCCGACAGACCGGCTGACGTTGCTGTTGTAGAGGGCTTTACAAGCTGGAATGACGATGAGATGCAGAAGTATTTCAGCTCAATGGGCTTTGCTATGACGCTCTCCGACCTCAAATTCTGCCGTGACTATTTCCGTGACGATGAACACCGTGACCCGACTGTCACAGAGCTTCGTGTTATCGACACCTATTGGTCTGACCACTGCCGTCACACAACATTCCTCACGAGACTTGACAAGGTAGAGATAGAAAAATCCGCACTTACAAAAACTATCGAGGATGCTCTTGCACTTTACTATGAAAGCCGCAATGAAATTTACGGCGAAAATTCAACAAGAGATGTTTCTCTGATGGATATGGCTCTTGTCGGAATGAAGCTCCTCAAAAAACGAGGCATGATTCCTGATCTTGACCTGAGCGATGAGATAAATGCCTGCTCGATAGAAGTTCCCGTTACGATCGACGGCAAGACTGAACAGTGGCTCGTACAGTTCAAGAACGAGACCCATAACCATCCCACAGAGATCGAACCTTTCGGCGGCGCTGCTACCTGTCTCGGAGGCGCTATCAGAGACCCGCTCTCAGGCAGAGCTTATGTTTATCAGGCAATGCGTGTTACAGGCTCAGGCGATCCGACAGTACCCTTTGAAAAGACTATGGAAGGCAAGCTTCCTTCACGTAAGATAACTACCGGCGCAGCAGCAGGCTACAGCTCCTACGGCAACCAGATAGGCCTTGCAACAGGTCAGGTAACCGAACTCTACGATCAGGGCTATGTTGCAAAAAGACTGGAGATCGGCGCTGTTATCGGCGCTTCACCAAAGGCAAACGTAATTCGTGAAGTCCCCGCTCCCGATGATATCATCGTACTTTTGGGCGGCAGAACCGGACGTGACGGCTGCGGCGGTGCAACAGGCTCTTCTAAGGCTCACACAATGGATTCTATCGAGACCTGCGGTGCGGAAGTTCAGAAGGGTAATCCTCCCACAGAGAGAAAGATCCAGCGTCTGTTCAGGAACAGCGTGGTTTCTACAATGATAAAGCGCTGCAATGACTTCGGCGCAGGCGGCGTATGCGTTGCTATCGGCGAGCTTGCAGACGGTCTTACAGTCGATCTTGATAAGGTAACAAAGAAATATGACGGTCTTGACGGAACGGAACTTGCTATCTCCGAATCTCAGGAGAGAATGGCTGTAGTTCTTGACCCGAAAGATGTTGAAAAGTTTATAAACGAAGCAAAGAAAGAAAACCTTGAAGCTACGGCTGTTGCAGTCGTAACAGAAAATCCCCGTCTTACAATGCAGTGGAGAGGAAAGACTATCGTTGACCTCAGCAGAAAGTTCCTCAACACAAACGGCGTAACTCAGGTAGCAGAGGCATATATCACAGCTCCCGCTGACGGAAAATGCTACCGCAAACAGGCTCCCGCTGCTCTTGAAGGCATGAACACAAAGGACGCTTTCAAGGCAAACCTTTCAAGACTTGAAGTCTGCTCACAGAAGGGTCTTTGCGAACGCTTTGACTCCAGCATCGGCGCAGCTACCGTAATTATGCCTTTCGGCGGCGTTACTCAGCTCACTCCTCAGGACGCTATGGCTGCAAAGATACCTCTCCTTCACGGCGAAACAGATGACGCTACTGCTATGGCTTACGGCTATATCCCCGGAATTTCAAGATGGAGCCCGTTCCACGGCGCAGCTTATGCAGTTGTTGAATCACTTTCAAAGCTTCTTGCCATAGGCGCAGACCCCATGACCGCAAGACTTACCTTCCAGGAATATTTTGAGAGACTCCACGATGTTCCCTCACGCTGGGGCAAGCCCGCAGCAGCACTTTTGGGTTCACTCGTTGCACAGATAAAGATGGGACTTCCGTCTATCGGCGGTAAGGACAGCATGTCAGGCTCTTTTGAAGACCTTGACGTACCGCCCACACTCGTAAGCTTTGCAGTTGCAATGACAAAGGCTTCAAAGACAATTTCCGCCGAGTTCAAAAAGGCAGGTTCAAAGGTAATTTATGTTCCCGTACCCGAGGATAAGGAGTCCCTTATGCCCGACTGGGAAAAGCTCAAAGCTATGTACAGGGCTGTATACGCTCTTATGAATAACGGCAAAGTCCTTGCCGCATATACAGTAAAAGAAGGCGGCGCTGCTGCCGCTGTTGCAAAGATGTGCTTCGGCAATAAGATGGGCTTCACATTCGCTAAGGAACTTACCGCTGATGAGCTGTTTGCACCGCTGAGCGGTTCTATGATTCTTGAACTCGCTGACGGCGCAGAGCTTGACGCAAATATTGTTTCTTATGAGCTTGGTACTACAAACGACAGCGGTACAATAACCGTAAACGGCAGCACACTCACAGTAGATGAACTTATCGCCGCATGGACAGAAAAATTAGAGGGCGTGTTCCCTGTCAAGGCTGCCTGCCCCGAAAATAAATATGACATCCCGCTCTATACTGAGAGAAACACCTCTTCTCCGGCAATAAAGACCGCAAAACCGAAGGTATTCATTCCGGTATTCCCCGGTACAAACTGCGAAGTCGATACCGCAAGAGCCTTTGAAAAGGCAGGCGCAGAACCGCAGCTCCTTATCGTAAGAAATCTCACTCCCTCTGACATTGAAGAAACAATTGACGAGATGGTAAGACTTATAGAGCAGTCACAGATGATAATGCTTCCGGGCGGATTCTCCGGCGGTGACGAGCCTGACGGTTCAGGCAAGTTCATTGCAACCACATTCCGCAATCCGAGAGTTTCCGAAGCAGTAAATAACCTGCTCAAAAACCGTGACGGTCTTATGCTCGGTATCTGCAACGGTTTCCAGGCACTTATCAAGCTTGGTCTCGTTCCTTACGGCGAGATAAGAGATCTGAAACCCGATGACCCGACACTGACATTCAACACTGTCGGCAGACATATTTCCTGCATGGCATATACACGCATCACATCCGCAAAATCACCGTGGTTCTCTATGGTAAATGCAGGAGATATCCACGCTGTACCGATATCACACGGCGAAGGACGCTTTGTTGCCAATGACGAAATGCTCAGAAAGCTCATTGAAAACGGTCAGGTCGCAACACAGTATGTTTCTCCCGACGGCAAGGTTGCAAACGATATTACATTCAACCCCAACGGCTCTGTATGCGCTATCGAAGGCATCACAAGCCCCGACGGACGTGTACTCGGAAAGATGGGTCACTCCGAAAGAAAGGGCGACAACCTCTATTTCAATGTACCGTTTGAGAAGGATCAGAAGATCTTTGAAAGCGGCGTTGCATACTTCAAATAATCACAAACAAATAACAGCACAAAAAACAGCACACCCGAACGGATATTTCCATCGGGTGTGCTTTTCTTTATGACATAATTTATTGCTGTGAGCTGAACTTCATCTTGACGGAGTTGAGCTTCTGCTGCTCAGCCTTTTCGGGAGAATACCAGCCTCTTGATTTCATCTGGTCGTATATCTGTGACTCCATATTCAGCGATGAATTGAGAGAGCTTGAAAATGTCCTCTTTACATCGCAGGTCGATGATTCTATTGTTCCGTGCAGATAAAGGTCGCAAACGCCCTTTTCAAGCATGAGAATGTTTTCCATAAGATTTCTGTCGTCCATTATTAGCCCTCCTCAAAGCAGTCCGTAAAAGTTCTGAAAGATAGTTCTGTGTGCCTGTTCAAGCTGCTGTACAAGACCTCTGAGTTCGCTGTCCTGAAGCTGGTTCATTGTTTCACAGCACTGTGCCTGAAAATACTGCTCCTGTCCGAGAGCGTCTTCAACATAAAGTAATTCCTTGCTTGTCATACTGTTTCCTCCTTGTTGTTTGGTACAAGGTTAGTATGAGCAGAAACTATTTTTATTATTCAGAATTGAAAAATTTTGTTTTAGTACAGAAGTTTGCTGTGCGCTGCTGCTCGCAGCGGAATAGTTTTTCCGAACCGCAGCAAGGGGACGCCCTCTTGTGCAGGGCGTCCCCTCTTCAAAAACAGTCCACAGGACTGTTTTTGAATTCACCCCTTGCGGAGCACTTTATAAAAAAGAATTTCACCGTCTGCGGACGGCGACCAGGGCTGCTCGCCCTGGACCTCGGCAGGAGCTAAAGCCCCTGCACCCGCATATTTATATCATTTTACCGCAATGTGACAGCTCTTCATGGTTTTCAGCGCAGCCTCGTGAAGCTCCGGCGTTACTCCCGCACAACACCCTGCATCTACAAAAAATTCATGCTCCGGAAAGTTCGCTTTCAGCAGCAGTGCGTTGGAAACTACACAAATATCAGTGCAAAGTCCGATAAGCTCAACGCTGAAATCCTCTCCGCAGGCAGCCTTTTCGATCAATCCCGGCAGCTCAGTAGAACCGAATGTATTCTTTTCTACCGCAGTATATTTTTTGCCGTCAAGCGCTGATTCTATGCGTGTGTCAAGCTTCCAGCCGTCTGTACCCTTTATGCAGTGCGGTACGGGCAGCTTCTTTCCTTCCATTGTTTCCATGTAGTTATCATAATGGGTATCATAAGTTACGAATATTTCTCCGTCAAAGTTTTCTATCTTTTTTACAGCAGCAGGAACAATAGCTTCGGCTTCTTTTGATCCTAAAGCGCCGTCTACAAAATCTTTCTGTATATCTACAACAACAAGAAATTTTTTCATTTTACACTCTCCTTTTTATTTTAACGATTCACGCTTGATCCTGAATGCAACAGAGCTTTTCAGGTATTCAAGATATTCGCTGTCACGGCACATAGCCTTTCCGGGAGTATCCGAAAGCTTTGCAACAGGTCTGCCGTTTACATACTGGAGCTTTATTACGATATTAAGCGCCTTTTCACAGGTATCGTTTGAACAGAATGTGCCTATGCCGAAGGATACCTTTGTTTTATCGCAGAAATAGTCATAAAGCTTCTGTGCGCCGTCAAAGTCAAGGCTGTCGCTGAAAAGCAGGAGCTTTGTTTTCGGGTCTACCCCGTATTTTTTGTAGTGTGCGATGAGCTTTTCGCCCCACTCATACGGGTCGCCGCTGTCGTGGCGGACACCGGTATAGTTATTGACCATCGAGCGGTTAAAATCGAGCAAAAACAGATCAGTCGTGACTGTATCGGTAAGTGCCGTACCGTTATCGCCCTGATATTCGTCATACCAGTCATTCATTGCATACTGATTTGTATATGCAAGCGGAATGTAGTCAATTCCCTGATACATCTGTACAAATTCGTGTGCATAAGTTCCTATCGGTGTAAGATCATATTTCATCGCAAGATAGACATTTGAAGTACCGACACAGTTGTTTGTTTCAGTTGCAAGCCTGCGGACAACTTCATCCTCCCATTCACGGGAAAGTCTTCTGCGGCAGCCGAACTCTGCAAACTTGAATGTATATTTTCCTGTACGGAAATCATTTATCTTTTGGTCGAGCCTTTCCTTTGCGGACTGCATTAAGGTATCGTAGTCAAAGGTCATACGGAAATAAACTTCGTTTACTATTTCAAGCAGGAATATCTCAAACTGCATTGCCGAAAACAACGGGCCTTTTACGACTATATCCATTTCGCCGTTATCGCTTCTTGTGACGGTAACATATTCACGTATTGGTCTCCACAGGCGAAGAAATTCCACATAGTCATTCTTGATGAATCTTATTGAGCGGAGATAGTCAAGCTCCTGTTTTGTGAATCTGAGTGTGCAGAGATGGTCAATCTGGGCATTTATCTCATCAACTATCTCCTGAGAGAAAGTAACGCCCGCATTTCTGCACTTAAAATAGTATTCCCCGCAAAGGTCTGTATGCTTATGGAAAATGACCTGATCCATATTGAATTTATAGAGGTCTGTATCAAGCAGCGATGTTACTATTGGTTCAAGCTTCATATTTTTCTTCCTTTCTTTTATACAAATTGTATATTATACTTTATGTATATATAATAACAGATAGTAAAAAACCGTTTGCCCGTGAGAACAAACGGTTTTAAGATCATCTGAAAAAGATCATTACTGAAGGATCTCGCCGTCTACATTTCCGCCGATAGAAGCAGCGTTTGCCTCATCAGTATCAATGTGCATAGCGGGAGCAAACTTCGGGCTTACACGGCAAACAACGTCACCGAAAACAAGCTTTCTGCCTTCGCCGCCTACTGCAACGCTGACGATCTGCTTATCCTTCACACCGTATTCTTCTGCGCTCTTGGGGTCAAAATGGATGTGTCTCTTTGCAGCGATAACGCCCTGAGAGATCTCTACTTCACCCTTTGGTCCAATGAGCTTGCATCCGGGAGTACCGGCGATGTCGCCTGACTCTCTTACGGGAGCAGCGATACCGAGCTTGCGGGCATCTGTGAGAGAAAGCTCTACCTGACAATCAGGTCTTACAGGGCCGAGAATTGAACAGACAAGTTCACCCTTTGGGCCGACTACTGTTACCTTTTCAAAGCAAAGGAACTGTCCGGGCTGAGAGAGATCCTTTTTATTGGTCAGCTCTGCACCTGCGCCGAAAAGTGTTTCAAGAGCCTCCTGAGTTACATGAACATGGCGGGCGGAAGTTTCAACAAGAATTTTCATAGCACAAAATCTCCTTTATTTTTTTACAGGTCAATCTGTTTATACACTTATTTTACAACGAAATTTCAGAAATGTAAATATCATATTTCAATAATTCCGACATTTTGAGCATAAAAAAACAACCACCCTATTGGATGGCTGCTTTTATGTGTTGGCATCTCCCTATCTTCCCGGATCGTCACCAATCAAGTATTTTCGGCACTATTGAGCTTAACTTCCGTGTTCGGCATGGGAACGGGTGGACCCTCAACGCTAACAACACCAACTATCAAGTTTCGCCGCTCTTAACGACTTAATTATAATAGCACTGCGAAACAAAAAAGTCAAGTATTATTTCCAAGAATATTTCTACAATCTGTATAATATTCGCTTATCACTACAAAATGTAAACAGCGGCAGGAAATATCCCGCCGCTGCCGTTTTAACTTATTTTTTCAGATCATTCTTCGCTCTTTTTTCTTGAAAATACTACAATAGCCGCAGCCGCAGCGGAGCATGCAATGATAACTACGAACCAGACAACAGATGTATTGTCAGAGGTCTTTACGTTATCGCCGCCGGGTGTAACTGTTGATGTTGTTGAGCTGGGCTGTGGATCAGGCTCTGAAGCTTCTCCGCTGGGATCAATAACATAGCTGCTCTCAACAGCAGAAGATTCTTCAACAGAGGACTCGATCTCAGAGGATTCCTCAACGGATGATTCTTCAACAGATGATTCTACAACAGAAGACTCTTCTTCTGAGGATTCCTCAACGGATGATTCTTCCTCTTTCTTTTCGTTTTCAGGGAGGAAGCCCCATTTTGTACCGTCATAGAGCTTCTTTTCTGTGTATTCAAGAGACATACCTGTCTGCATAGCGCCGGGGATCTGATCGCCCTTGCCGTTATTGAAGATAACGAAAATATGGTGGCAGGTCTCAAACTGCTCAGGAAGCAGATAGGTATAGTAGTTCTCGCCGACATCCGTCATCTTAACGCCCGGCCATGTGCCGTTTGTGATAGTTGTAGCGCCGCTCTCGTCATAGATATATACGTTTATTGTATCCCACTTTGCGATGCTGTTGTCAAATACAACGCCGCCTGCTTCGAGTTCAGGATAAAGTCTGCCTGCGTTCTTGAAGTATCTGTATACGGCTGTTGCCTCAGTACCGTTCTTGCGTGTGCAGGAAAGTGTGAGATAAACAGTTGATTCTTCCTTGATACCTTCGCCGACTGTGATAACGTCGCCGTCATTGAAGCTGCCTGAACCGTAGTCCTTGTTGTCGCCGTCTACTGTGATCTTGTAGTAAGCGTCATTTGCAGCAGCAGCATGGAGAGTGACCTTCATAGAATCTACGAATGCTGTGTCGTTTTCCTTATCAGCAGAAACGCTGCCGAGGAACTGTGAATTATAAACAACTGCGATACCGCTCTCGCCGACAGTACCGGTGATGGTTTTTTCTGTTACTGTGAATTCTGCGCCTGTAACTTCGTCATAGTATGTGCCTGCGGGAACAGCGCCGTCTTTGTTTTCTACGCTTACTGCACCGCTGCCTTTGCCTTTTACGATAACTGCGCCGCCGTCCTTGCGGGTAACTACAGTACAGTTATCGGAAGCATAGGTAGCCTCTTCCTTGCCGATCATTGCATTGTGGAAATGGTTGACAGCAGCGACCTCAGGACTTGAGAAGTGTGTGCTGCCCTTTACGCCTACTCTGATGCTGTCACGAGCCTTTGCGAAGGGACGTGAGAGATAGAGAGCAGTAGCCTCGCCCTTTGCAGCAGCAACTGCATAAGCTCTGTCGATAACATTCTGTGAATAGTTGTTTGTGCCTGCGCCTTCCTTGTTGGAATATGTATCGTGGCTCTCGCCCAAATATACCAACTTGTTGGCTGCAACGCCTTCATCTGTCCAGTTGCCGGTTATTCCGGGTGCTGTGCCGTTTTTAAAAGCATCTGCAAGAGCAGAAGAATAGCCGCTGTCTGTCAGTGACATATATCCTGCATACTCTCTCATTTCCTCATCGCCGCCGCCGTCATAGGGTGCGTTAAGGATCTCGCCGTAGTTATAAATTCCTGTGTCTGTAACGACTTTCCAGAAGTCACATCCCTCGCTCGGAAGACCTATGTGCTTTGCAGCGTCCCAGCGGATACCGTCAACACCGATCTCCTTGAGTTCGTTCACATAATTCTTTACAACTGTCTGAACATATTCATTTTCGGAGTTAAGGTCGGGCATATCAAGATCGCCGTGAGTTACCTGAAAACGGTCTCTGTAGCTTGTGATCTTGCCGTAATCGTGCCAGAACTTATCATCAACAAGATCTGACTGGATATTTGTGTGGTCGCCTGCAAGGTGGTTTGCAACAACGTCAACAACGACCTTTATGCCATAGGATTCAGCCTTTTCGCAAAGCTCCTTGAGTTCATCGGCAGTGCCGAGATCGCCTTTTTCAGCGATAGTAAAGCTGAGCGGCTGATAGAGCCAGTACCAGGGGCCTGTGCCGGCTGCGGGCTGAACAGGAGAAGTCTGGATGCTTGTAAAGCCTGCCTTTGCGATATTTTCAAGCTCGTCTGTAATATCCTTATATTTCCAGTCAAAGCAATGAAGGATAACGCCGTCCTGAATGTTTTCTGCAAGACCATAGTCTTCATCCGCTGCATTTACAGAGACAGTTGTCATTGCGCCTGTTCCTGCAAACACAGTAAGAGCAAGGGCTGCCGTGATCGAAAGAGAAGCGGCTTTTTTGCCGAAGCTGCGTCTTGCGGATCTTGTTTTGTTTTCCACAGTGGATCACTCTCCTAAAAAATTTTCGGAACAAACCGCCTGATCTTTCCGATCTGACGGCTGCACCGTTTTTGCTTGTGCTACGCTGACCACATAGTCATAGTAAGCACAGGTATACACGTTAATAATAACATTTTTACAGCCGATTTGCAAACAAAAAAACACCGGTTTTTTTTATGGGAAATAAAATCCGGTGTTTCGTCAAGGATAATCAGTGCTAATGCACAATCAAGTCATAGATATTTGTATATTATAACTACGCAAAAGCATACGTTTGATGTTATTGCACAATTTACATTTTGATAATTTGTATGTTATATCAGTAATATTTCTTTCACGTTCATTCAAAAGAGCCTTTAGGAACTGTCTTTCCGCTTGTATAAAAGACCTCCTGAAACCTGCATATATCCCTGATGTCGATTATATCGTCATGGTTCATATCTGCGGCAATAAGCTGTGCAGGAGAAAATTCCCTCATATCACACAGATATTCAGCTATCTCCTCCGCATCGGCAGTGTTTATTTCTCCGTTGCCGCTTATTTCGCCGATAACAACGGATGTGTATTCTTTCGTCCCGCTGTAGTCTGTTATTTCTATCGTCCAGTCAGTGCCGATCTTTCCTCTTTCAACTGCCGTACCATCGTTTTTGGTAAAGCCTGCGGAAACACCGTCCGGAAAAGCCTTGCGGAAGGCTGCAACAGTTGTCCCGCTTGGTATCCTGACATAACCGTCCGAGAGATCATAGGGTATCTCCTTTATCTCAGGCTTTTCCGTTTCGGCAGGTGATGTTTCCGAAGCTTCCTTTTTGGGTGTTTTTGTTTTTGACTCCGGTTTTGAAGCTTCCTTTTTGATATTTTCCTTTTTTGAAGTCTCCTGTTTGGTTTCCTTTTTTGAGGTTTCCTTTTTTGAAGTCTCCTGCTTTGGTTCCTTCCGGACGGATATCTCTTCCGGTGATGTCTGCACTTCGCTTTCGGAAGCTTCTTCCGATACTTCTTTGACCGCTTCAAAATCATCGTCATGCAGAAACAGCACTTCGCTGTCTGTTATGGCTGCAACAGACGTTCCGGAAGCTGAAAGTTGCAGTATGTTCATTTCGGGAATATAAACCGCTTCTTCGCCTGTTTCCGTGTTTTTTCTGATGACTGCATCATTTTCGGTGTAATAAATATATCCGCCCTTTGCACAGGCGTTTGTGCTTCCTGTGCTGAAAACAAGCTCAAATCCGTCCTCTCCGCTGAATGTGAACACATCGCCGCAGGAGTCAATGTATTTTCCGCCGTTATACACGGCTGGAAATTCCGGAACGTCACAGCTGATACTGCGTCCGCTGCCGATATCTATTACTCCTCCGCTCACCGCTGCATAAACTGTATCTCCTTCTCTGTCGGAAAATAACGCAGTAATTTCTGTTTCTGTCTTAAACGCAGAGCTGAACTTTCCGCTGCTCCTGAAAATTTTTATCTGCCTGTTGTCCTCTTCGTCTGAAATGTATACAAAACCGCCGTTTATTGCAATATGCCCCTGCTTTATGGGAAGACAATCCAAAACGATACTTTTTTTCTTCAGCACACCATACACACAAAGCGAATGGCGGTAATAGCGGTAAAGGTAAACGTCACTGCTGTCTGCGCATATACCTTCCGCTTCGATCCTCTCACAGTCTTTTTCGGCAATGCCTGACGCTTCACTGCACATAAACAGCCTGCATCCGTCTGCGCTGCCCGTAAAAATATAGAATTTTCCTTCGCCGTCCGGCAGTATGACCGCATCACTGAAATCTCCGTCCGCACTTGCAGGAAATGCTCCAAGTCCCATCACAGCCGATACAGCTATCACAAATACACACATCAGACATTTTAAACGCTTCATAAATAACAACCTTTTCTTTACACTACTGTATTATCATAAACAATACCGAAAAGAAATGAAATACGCTCCCCGCAACAGTGAACAGATGCCATACCGAATGAAAATATTTTACTTTTTTCACTGCATAAAAGATTATCCCGAAGGTATAAAACAGCCCGCCTATCAGCAAAAACCACAATGACAGTTCATTCACATTATTAAGCATTGGTCTTACTGCGATAATTATTACCCAACCCATCATTATGTAGCATATCACGGAAGGCTTGCGGAACTTTTCAAGGTTTATCGAGTTGAAAACTATACCAACAACTGCCGCACCCCAGACTATCCCGAACAACACCCATCCAAGAGCGCCCCGAAGCGGAACAAGGGTTATCGGCGTATATGTCCCCGCAATGAGGAAAAATATCGTGTTGTGGTCCATTATCCGGAAAAATTTTTTTGCCGTCCTGTTTGTGATGGCATGATACAGTGTAGACATAGTATACAAGATTATGAGTGAAGCCCCGTATATTGCGGAACTGACCACAGCCCAGGCATTGCTGTATATTGCAGAAAAAACTATCAGAATGACCGTACCTGCTACTGCAAGAAGCGCTCCTGCACCATGTGATACGGAATTGAATATTTCCTCGCCAAGACTGTATCTTTTCTGAGGCTTTATAGCCGCTGAATTTTCATTTCCCATTTTTTTCATCTCCTTCTGGTATTAGTATATCAGCACTAACGGCATATTTCAACAAAAATCTGCACCATTGTTTTTATTGATTATTGCTTTAGACTTATTTTCCGCAACCGGCCTCTCCGCACTTGAAAATGTCAGAACTTTGTCTTATAATGTTAACGTTAAAAATAACAGCTTTCAAGGAGATCTGATTATGAAACGATTCTTCACGATCCTGGTATGCAAAATTCTTCGTGTTATCGGAAAAATTGTCGGAAAGGGCAGCAGCTATCCCGGAAAAGCAGCTCTCAGGCTCTGTCCCGATATACTGAGCAAAGTCAAGCTTCCGGAATACATAATCGCTGTTACCGGCAGCAACGGAAAAACCTCTACTGTTGAGATGATCGCACATATCCTCACTCAGAACGGTAAAAAAGTTGCATGGAACCGTGAAGGCTCCAACCAGATCGAGGGCGTTACCACCCTTGTCCTGAGCAACTCCACTCTCGGCGGAAGGGTGAAAGCCGACATACTCCTCATCGAAAGCGACGAACGCTTTGCAAGATATACCTTCAAATATATCAAGCCAACTCACTACGTTATTACAAATCTCTACAGGGATCAGCTCACAAGAAACGGCCATTCCGAATGGGTGTATGACGCTCTTGCTGACAGTATCAGTGATGATATGCAGCTTATTCTTAACGCTGATGACCCGCTCGTTTCACATTTCGGATACGGAAAAGACAATGTTCTGTGGTTCGGTGCGGATAAGCTCTCTATTGACAGCACAGAAGCCGACAGCGTTTATGATGACGGCGCATACTGTCCGCACTGCAAAAAGCCGATGAAGTATTCTTCCCGCCACTACAACCACATAGGTCACTATGAATGTACGAGCTGCGGCTATAAGCGCCATGATACAGACTACACCATAACCTCTGTCGATATGGAAAACGGTATCGCAGTAATAAACGGAAAAGATAAGATCACCCTTGCACTTAAATCAATTTACAATGTCTATAACCTTCTTGCGGCATACACTGTCGGTTGTCTTGTCGGGATAAGCGGTGAAAAAATAGCCTCAGACCTCAGCGACTACGTTATGAAAAACGGCAGGGTCGTTTCGTTCAGGATCGGGAACCGTGAAGGGACACTGCTCGTTTCCAAACACGAAAACAGCATTTCTTATGACCAGTCCATAAGGGTAGCCTGTGCAGACAAGCGGGGCTGTGACGTTATGTTTATTGTCGATGCTGTAAGCCGCAAGTATTTTACAAGCGATGTTTCGTGGCTGTGGGATATCGACTTTGAGATGCTCAAAAACGATAACATCCATGAGATAGTCCTCGCCGGAACATACTGCAATGATCTTGCGGTAAGATTCAGCTATACGGACATCCCGCAGGACAAGATCAGGATATTCAGGGACATAGAGGAAGCTTACAACTATCTGAACAGCGACAGAAAAGAGTATATCTATACCATCACCTGTTTTTCGGACAAGGGTAAGTTTTTGAGTCTGCTTTGAGGAGGATCACTATGAAGCTGCTGCATTTGTACCACGATATAATGAACCTGTACGGAGACTATGCAAATATCTCTGCGCTTGAAAGGATATTTAAAAACAGCGGTGTTGAATATACGGCCGATAAGCTTTCTTTTTCGGACAGCCCCGCTTTTGAAGAATACGATTTTATATACATCGGTTCCGGAACAGAAAGGAACCGCAATGTTGTATTGGAGGACATCAGAAAATACGCTGACGGTCTCAAAGCCTTCATCGACAGCGGAAAACCCGTCCTTATGACAGGCAACTCCTTTGAGATGCTCGGAAAAACCATAACCGGTGCGAACGGAAAGACTATTGACGGGCTTGGTATATTTGATTTTGCCGTCACGGAACAGAACAGGACACGCACTACAGGAGATGCGATATTTACCGCCGGCTTTCTTGACAAGCCGCTTGTCGGCTTCATAAACAAGTGCAGTGAGATCGAGGGCATCTCTGAACCGCTGTTTTCCGTAAAAATGGGACTCGGAAACAAAAACGACGGCGATACGGAAGGCATACGCAAAAACAACTTTTTCGGCACACACCTTACCGGTCCTGTACTTATAAAAAATCCCCATTTTCTTGTATATCTTGCAAAGCTTATCGCCGGAGAGGATACGGAAATAAAAACAGAACAGCTCAAATACGAGAACGCAGGCTATGAAATAACGCTTTCTGAGCTTACAAAGCGTATGAACAGCGAATCACGC
Organism: Ruminococcaceae bacterium UBA1244; assembly: GCA_002308635.1. GTDB lineage: Bacteria > Bacillota > Clostridia > Oscillospirales > Acutalibacteraceae > UBA1213. The sequence goes on from DBWG01000047.1 coordinate 17,609, forward strand.
TGAATATTTACCGGATGCACAGTTTTCTGAGGCATCCGGTTTTTTGTATAACGCAGAACTGCCGCAGAGAGGTCAGACTCTGCGGCAGTTCTGCAACAATATGAAAGGATGGTTATGATCTCGTAATCCGGTTATCAGCCTGCGTTTGCATCCTCGATGACCTTCTGTGAAACGATCGAGGGAGCTTCTTCATAACGCTGGAAAGTAAATGTAAAGTATCCTCTGCCCTGTGTACACTGGCGGATAAAGGTCGAGAAGTCGCTCATTTCAGCCTGAGGTACTTCTGCTTCGATGACCTGCATACGATCCTCTGACGGGTTCATGCCAAGCACACGGCCTCTTCTCTTTGTGACCTCGCCCATTACGTCACCCATGTTTGAATCCGGAACCGTTGCCTTGAGAAGACCAACAGGCTCAAGAAGTACTGGTGAAGCATCTGGCATACCTGCTTTGTAAGCAAGAGAAGCCGCTGTCTTGAAGGACATTTCTGAAGAGTCAACGGGATGGTAAGAACCGTCATAAAGAGTAGCCTTGAGTCCTACTACAGGATAGCCTGCAAGCGGTCCCTTTGAAATGCTGTCACGGAGTCCCTTTTCTACTGCGGGGAAGAATCCCTTCGGAACTGCGCCGCCGACAACTCTCTCTTCAAAGATCATGTCTTCGCTGTCACATGGTGAGAACTCGATCCATACATCACCGAACTGTCCGTGACCGCCGGTCTGCTTCTTATATCTGCCCTGAACCTTGACTGTCTTGCGGATAGTCTCACGATAAGCTACCTTCGGCTTTGAAAGTACAACGTCTGTGCCGTATTTTGATTTGAGCTTTGAAACGATAACGTCAAGGTGCTGTTCGCCCATGCCGCTTATTATCATCTGATGTGTTTCGTTGTTTGTCTCGAAGCGGATGGTCGGATCCTCTTCACAGAGC